>JASLOY010000793.1:0-232 GCA_030745255.1 Vicinamibacterales bacterium | reverse complement strand
ACGCTTCAACTTTCGCGGCACCGACCAGCAGAAACACATCGGGGAACTGTCCGGTGGTGAACGCAACCGGGTGCACCTGGCAAAGCTGCTGCGCAGGGGCGGCAACGTACTGCTGCTGGACGAGCCGACCAACGACCTCGATGTTGAAACCTTGCGCGCACTCGAGCAAGCACTGACAGACTTTCCCGGCTGTGCTGTTGTGATCTCCCACGACCGCTGGTTCCTGGACCGT
>JASLOY010000792.1 GCA_030745255.1 Vicinamibacterales bacterium | reverse complement strand
TCCGGGCGCGAATCAAAGAGATGAACCTGGACAGCAGGAGCTGGGTCGTCGGCAAGGACTACACGGCCGCGCCCACCTGCGCCACCTGTCACATGAGCGCGACGAAGGATCTTCCCATCACCCACGATGTCGGTAAGCGGATCAGTTGGACCCTGCGGCCGGTGGTCTCAAAGAAACTCAAGAACTGGGAGGCCAAGCGAAAGGACATGCAAAACGTCTGCTCCGCCTGCCACGGCCCCGACTTCACGAAATCCTTCTACACCCAGTACGACAACATCATCGATCTCTACAACGAGAAGTTCGCCGTCCCGGCCCGGGACATCATGCTCGCATTAAAGAAGGAGGGAAAAATCACTTCGGCGCCCTTCGACGATAAAATCGAGTGGACCTTCTTCGAACTCTGGCACCACGAGGGCCGCCGCGCGCGCATGGGCGCCTCGATGCAGGGTCCCGATTACACGCAGTGGCACGGCTTCTACGAGGTGGCCAAGCACTTCTACTTCAAGTTCATTCCCGAAGCCGAGAAACTCTTGCCCGGCGTCACCGC
>JASLOY010000791.1 GCA_030745255.1 Vicinamibacterales bacterium | reverse complement strand
AACGTCTTGAGACCTAAAAGGCGCATTGCGAATGCTCTAGAAGGCAGCAGTCAGAAGGCAGCAGTCAGAAGGAAGCCGGAGGGCTTCGTCGGCTTCCGGTTCAGCACCGATCTCTCTGGTCTGTCTCCTGTCTCCTGCCTCCTGTCTCCTTGGGAATTCGCTAATTGAATTTCTGTCCCCGCGCGATCCACTTCTCGATGTCTCTGCCACTTCGGTCCCTGGGCACCCCCGGATGGATCACAACGGCCGTGCATCGTTCGGCCGCCCGCACGATGTCGCGGTACGGCCCGCCGCCGGGGTCCTTGAGATAGGCTTTCTTCTGCCCGTTGTAGGCGAAGATCTTCGGGTTGATGTCGATGCATTCGTCGCAGGCGGTGCACTGATCGGTGTCGATCCACGGAGCCAAGTGGTCTGCCGCGTCAGTCGGCGCCGGGGCGGCTCCCTCGACGCCAGCGACCGTGTCTACAGGGGAGGGTGCCAGCGACACCGCGAGCGCCTCCAGCCCTTCTGCCGTCCCGCCCGCCAACCGCACCAGCCCGGCGGCGATC
>JASLOY010000790.1 GCA_030745255.1 Vicinamibacterales bacterium | reverse complement strand
ATGAGAAACGCTCGTCGGCTATGCTAGCATTCGGCCTCGGTCGCGGAGGGTTCCATGACAGCTCAACCGGATATCTCCTTCAATTCGCTGGTTATCACGCTCGCGACTTCGGCCGCGGTGCACCTTGGCGATGCTGCCGATCCGGCGACGGGTCAGAAGATGCCACCCAACCTGGACGCGGCCGGGCACATGCTCGACCTACTGGCAGTGCTGGCCGAGAAGACAAAGGGCAATCTGACCCCCGACGAGGAGCGCTTCCTGACCCAGGTGCTCTACGAGCTGCGGATGCGGTTCACCGAGGCCAAGGCCGGCGAAAGCCGCATTGTCGCTCCGTAGACTCGAGAAGTCAGAAGTCAGAAGGCAGAAGTCAGGATCACCAGGCGTGCCCGCCGAGAACCCGCCGAAGGTTGACTCTCGCTTCCTGAGCATGATCGAAGGCCGTCATCCGGCTCGAAACGAGAATTCTGTGCTCGGCCTGGGTCGCGGGTGACGGCCGTGGCGCGCACGTGCGCGCCCGCGAAGGAGCGGAGCGGGGCATTGGGCCCCCGCGA
>JASLOY010000078.1 GCA_030745255.1 Vicinamibacterales bacterium | reverse complement strand
GTCACGAGCAGCACGGCGCTCGCCTGGCTGTCGTATCGCGCGAATCTCGAGCAGCTCGGTGACGTCATCTTCCGGCTCCAACCCCGGCACGACGTGGGGTGGCTGCTGTCGGTCTTCGCGGTCGTGACGCTGATCGGGCTCTCGCTCTTCGTGCTCGAACGGCGGGTGCGGGGTGTCGAGGTTGTGACGTGAGCGCGGCGGTCGTGGCCGTCGACCGGGTGTCGAAATGGTATGGCCAGGTGATCGGGCTCAATGACATTTCGGTGGAAGTGAAGCCGGGCGTCACCGGGTTGCTGGGCCCGAACGGTGCCGGCAAGTCGACCTTTCTCAAGCTGATCACCGGCCAGTTGAAGCCGAGCAAGGGGTCGATCCAGGTGCTCGGCGAGCCAATCTGGGACAACCCGCGTCTCTTCTTCCGGCTCGGCTTCTGCCCCGAGCAGGATGCGTTCTACGAGCGGATGACCGGACTGGAATGGGTCTCGGCGCTGGTCCGGCTGAACGGTCTGTCGGAGACGGCCGCCGCCGAAGCGGCCCGTCGGGCGCTGGAGACCGTCGATCTGATCGACGCGGCCGACAAGAAGATCGGCGCCTACAGCAAGGGGATGCGGCAGCGGGTCAAGCTCGCGCAGGCGGTGGTGCACGACCCCGACCTGCTGATGCTGGATGAGCCGCTGGCCGGCATGGATCCGATCGCCCGGCGCAAAATGATCCGGCTCATCAAGATGTGGGCTCGAGAGGGAAAGAGCGTGTTGGTGTCGAGCCACATCCTGCACGAGATCGAGGCGATGACCTCGAACATTCTCTTGATCAACAACGGTCGGATTCTGGCTGAGGGCAACATCCACACGATTCGCGACCTGATCGACGAGCATCCCCACAAGGTGCGGATCCGCGCGAGCGATCCCCGCGGCCTCGCGCGCAGCTTCGTGGGCAGTGACGACGTGCGCAGCCTGCAATTCGAGAATGGCGCCGTAGTGGTCGAGACCGGCAAGCCGGACGTCTTCTATGGTCGCCTGACGGAGGTGGCCGCAACCGGCGCGCTGGGTGAGATCTACGAGGTGAGCTCGCCAGACGACAACCTGCAAGCCGTGTTCGAGTATCTGGTCAAGTGATGTCCACACCCGAGACCGTTCCCGCCGACGCCGCGACGCCGTCGTTCGTGCGATCGGCGTTGCGCGTCTACGATCTGTCGCTGGGCCAGATGCTGTGGTCGCGACGCACGGTGTTTATGGCGTTGGTGGTTGGTGGGCCGGTGGTGGTCGCCCTGATCCTGCGCTTGCTGGTGGCAATGGACCTGGTCACGGCCCGGGGCCTCGTAGACGGCCGGGCCGTCACGGTGACCGGCCCGGTCATCTTCGGTCTGATGATTTGGGGCTTCTACTTGCGGTTTACCGTGCCCTTGCTCGGTGTGTTCTACGGGACCGCGCTGATCGCGGACGAGGTCGAGGACAAGACGATCACGTATCTGTTCACCCGGCCAATCTCACGCGGCGCCGTGCTGGTCGGCAAGTACCTCGCCTATCTGGGGTGCACCGGCCTCGTGGTGCTGCCGTCGGTCATGCTGGTCTTCTTTCTCGTGGTGCCGCTGCTTGGTGGCAGCATTGGCATGGCTTTTCCGGATCTGGTGAAGGACTTGGCGCTGCTGGCGGTGGGGCTGGCGGTCTACGGAGCGCTGTTCGCGCTGGTGGGCGCCTGGCTCAAGCGGCCGCTCCTGACCGGCCTGGTGTTCATCTTCGGCTGGGAGCCGATCGTGGTGGTCGTGCCCGGCTACATGAAACGGTTCACCGTGTCTTACTACCTGCAGGGCCTGGTGCCGCACGCTATGCCCCAGGACGGTATCGTGACCTCGATCCTCGCCATTCTGCAGGCCAACGAGGTGGTGCCCTCGGCGGCGGTGAGCCTCATCGGGCTGGGTGTCATTCTGTTGGGGGGGCTGTTGCTGGCGACCTGGTTCGTCGAACGACGGGAATACGTTCTGGAGCAGTGAACCGCCTTCGCCGAAGCGAAGGCGGTCATGAGGCCACGACGGACCTCCCGGTCACATCAATCTCGACAGGGCGCCGTGGGAGCACGGCCTGCCTGCCGGAGACCCGGCATTGCGGGAACATTTTGCCCGTTGGCTGGGTATAATCCGGTAGGAGGCGACGACAGTACCAGTTTGTCGACACTGGTGGGGCAGATGACGCGGCAGACTCGCTACTTCGTGCTGGGGACGAGCGGTTTGCTCGTCGTCGGGCTCTGTACGGGCCTGTTCGCGTATTACAACCGCGGGGAGGCGCTGGCCGTCTCGGTCGCCGGGCCGGTCGAGCTCGCCCACGTTCCACCGAATGCCAGCGTCGTGGCCTACGCCAATGTACGGGAGGTGATGCTCTCGGACTTTCGGGAGCGGATTCGCCAGATCGCGCCGGACGGCGTCGGGCAGGCTGAGCTCGAGCAGCAGCTCGGACTGAATGTCGAGAACGATGTCGACCATGTGCTGGCGTTTCTAGCGCCAGGTCCAAACGAACGGCCGGCTGGGCTCGTGCTGTTTCGCGGGCGGTTCGACACGACTCGGCTCGAGGCCGTGGCGCGCGACGGCGGGGCAACAGTCAGCGTCTATGCCGACACCCGGGTCGTGAGCATCAACGCCGGAGACGTCGGGGCGCTCGCCATGGCATTCATGGAGCCCGGACTGGTGGCGGTCGGCGACCTGGCGACGATCCATCAGGCACTCGATCGTGGATCGACCGGGCCGGACCTCACGTCGAACGAGCAGATGATGGGGCTGCTCGAGCAGATTGACGGTGGCAGCAACGCGTGGGCCGTGGGGCGGTTCGGTGATCTGAGCACGCTGGGAATCCTGCCTGACGAGGTATCGGTCCAGATGCCGGCGGTGACGGCATTCGTTGTTGACGGTCGCGTGAACGGCGGGATCAGCGGGTCCGTCACCATCGAAGGGCGTGACGAGGAGGCAGGACAGAATCTGCGCGACGTCTTGCGTGGGTTCCTGGCACTCGCTAAGATGCAGACAACGGGTCGGCCCGAGCTGCAACTGATGCTCGACTCCCTGCAGCTCAGTGGAACTGGCACGATCGCCACGCTGTCGTTCTTGATCCCATCCGAGGCGCTCGACCTCATTTTCTCCTACGCGGCTCCCGACACCGCTCCCTGATCTCAGAGCTCAGTTGAGTTGCTTCTGTGGCGCAGGCCTACAGGCCTGCGAGGCAGGGCGAGAGCCTTGCCCCACCGATGTCGACACAACCGAGCTACGGTCCAGGCGGCACGAGAGCAGAGGAACCGCGAACCAAAGTTGACTCACCAGTCCCGATTCGCGCCACTCAAGGAGTCTAGTCTCCGGCTTGAGCCCGTAGCTCGGCGACGAACGCGCTGATCGCGGTAGACACCTGCGCGGAGGGTTCGACGAACTCGATTCCCGATTTGTAGACGGCCTGTGCGTGTTCGACCTGGCTGACTCGGGCGTGGGCGACACGCCCCTTGACGACGACCGAGGAGGGGCCAAGAGTCAGGCGCAGGTCGTGGAGTGAGCCGAGTTGGAGTGGAAACGGGGTCTCGATCTGGGCTCCGCAGTCGGAAATTTCCGTGACGGTCATCGGCTGATACAACATCACCTCGCCGCGCAAGTCGCCGCGTAATTCGACTCGCGTGGTGTCCCGACGGTCCGCCTCCGTCATCGAGCGCGACTATAGCATACGGGGTGTTCGGCCGACTGGGCGTGAACCAGTTTGCTATGATCCGAGGTTGTGTCCGGCGGCTCGAACGCGGTGGCGGGAAAGGAACGATGATGGCGGACGACACGCGGGTGGAGGTGGTCGGTGTCCTCGGCTGCGGGCTGATGGGCTCGGGGATCGCGCAGGTGTGCGCCCAATCCGGGTACCGGACCATCGTGCGTGAGGTGGACCAGGCGGCGGTGGATGCGGGCCTCGGCCGGATCGAGCGGTTTCTCGCCAATGGCGTGAAACGAGGCAAGCTGACGACCGAGACGAGGGACGCCACGATGGGGCGTCTCAGTGGGACGACGAGTTTCGAACCGTTCGCCGAGAGCGGTCTCATCATCGAGGCGATTGTCGAGAACGTCGACGCCAAGCGAGCGGTGTTCGCAGCGGTCGAGGACGTAGTGGGCCCGGAGACGGTCTTCTGTTCGAACACGTCTTCGGTCTGTATCACCGAGCTAGCGGCGGCGACGACCCGGCCGGACAAATTCATCGGACTCCACTTCTTCAGCCCGGTGCCGATCATGTCACTGGTTGAAGTCATCCGCGGGCTGTCGACCGTAGACGCGACGTATCAGCGCGTGTTCGAGTTTGCGCAGTCACTCGGCAAGCAGCCGGTCACCGCGCCGGACCGACCGGGTTTCATCGTCAATCGGTTGCTCATTCCCTATCTGCTCAGCGCGGTTCGTGCGTATGAGGGGGGGTGCGGCACGCTCGAGGATATCGATACGGCGATGACGTTGGGATGCGGTCACCCGATGGGACCGTTTACGCTGCTCGATTTTGTCGGGCTCGACACGGCCTATTACATTGCCAACATCATGTACGAGGAGTTTCGCGACCCGTCCTTCGCGCCGCCGCCCCTGTTGAAACGGATGGTGCTGGCCGGACGTTTGGGGCGTAAGAGCGGTCATGGCTTCTTCGCATATTGACAGTCGGGTCACGACGGTGGACCCACAGGCGAGCGAAGCAACAATCCAGGCGGCAGTGCGGGCGCTGATCTCGGAGCTGGGCGAGGACCCGTCTCGGGAGGGACTCGTCAAGACGCCCGATCGGGTGGCCAAGGCGATGCGTTTCCTGACGAGCGGATACGAGCAGGACATCGACGACGTCATCAACGACGCGCTCTTCACGGTCGATTACAGTGAGATGGTCATCGTGAAGGACATCGATTTCTACAGTTTGTGCGAGCATCACTTGTTGCCGTTTTTTGGCCGGTGCCACGTGGCCTATATTCCGCGCGGCAAGGTCATCGGATTGAGCAAGTTGCCGCGTCTCGTCGAAGTGTTCAGTCGCCGGCTACAGGTGCAGGAACGGTTGACGAGCCAGATCGCCGAGACGGTTGCCGCCAAGCTGGACCCGCTGGGGGTCGCCGTCGTGGTCGAGGCCACGCACCTCTGCATGGCAATGCGCGGCGTCGAGAAGCAGAATTCCACGGCGCTGACGAGCGCCATGCACGGCCTGTTCCGCACCGACGCGCGCACCCGGATGGAGTTTCTGGATCTGTTACGACTGGGCAGCGGTGCTGGAGCATTCCGGGACGGATCGGGGGGGCAAGGGGTCGATGCCGAACACCAGTAGCAGTGGGCCCTCGTCGAGTCGCGTGCTGGCAGCGATGCTGGTGGGCGTGCTCGCGCTCGCCGATGCGGTCGTGCTCGAGGCGCAGTCGCGGCGGATCGAGCCGGCCGAGGTGCGGTGCCCATCGGTCCTCGGCGTGGGCGTGGACACGGACCGGATCTATTGCGACGTGCTGGTGGGGAGCGAGGTCGCCGACGGCATCATCGTGGTGATCCCGGCGCATCGCGGCCCGGCAACCGTGACATTCATGCTGCACGGCCGTCATACGTATTCGGAGGACGAGGTGGCGCGGGGGCGCGGCTATGTCAAGTATCTGGCCACCACGGCCGTGGCGATCACCGAGACGGTGCTGGCGCGGCCGGTCGTGCTCGCCGAGTTTCGCACCGAGGCCGATCTGGTCGATCGCGTGAGCGGAGGGGCCGGACCGGGCGGCGTCAAGGCGGTCGCGCCGCTCGGGGCCGAAGGGGTCCGCGTCACAGTGCCTGACGGTGTCACCGAAATCAGCATCGTTGGCCTCGAGCTGCAGGTCCAGCGTGTCGATGGGAAGGAAACGTTTTCGTCGCGGGGCCGGCCAATCGGCGTCATCAGTGACGTGCAGGTCGAGTATCAGGCACGGTAATGCTCAAGGAGTCAGAAGTCAGAAGTCAGAAGTCGGAAGGAATCTGGATGCCTGCGCCGGCTACTGTCTAGAAGGTGTTGGCGGTGTGTCAAAGACATGAGTCAGGAAAGCGCTGATACCGATCGGGTCCGGGACGTCATCGTGGTGGGGGCCGGTCCGGCCGGGCTGGCCAGCGCCATCGCGGCGGGCCAGGCGGGGCTCGATTGCGAGGTGATCGAGCGCGGGGCGCTGGTCAACTCGATCTTGCATTTCCCCACCAACATGGTGTTCTTCACCACGCCTGAGCTGCTCGAAATCGGCGGGCTCCCGTTCGTAACCCCGAACGCCAAGCCGACGCGCGACGAGGCGCTGCGCTACTACCGTCGTGTCACCGACACCTACAACCTGGACGTGCAATTCGGCGTCGAGGTGCGCACCATTCGGCGCGAGGCGGACAGCGACGCTACGCCCCTGCTCGCGGTCGAGACCCGGCACCCGCAGGCTGGTTCGAGCCGGCGGCTCACGCGCACGGCGGTGGTGGCAATAGGCGCCTACGAGCAACCGAACATGCTCGGGATCCCAGGTGAAGATCTGCCGCATGTGTCGCACTACTACGGCGAGGCGCATGCCTACTACCGCAAGCGGGTCGTCATCGTTGGTGGGAAGAATTCTGCGGCCGAGGCGGCGCTCGAGCTCCATCGCGCCGGCGCGTATGTCACCCTGCTGCACCGGCACGCCGAGCTCGGGAGCGGTATCAAATACTGGGTTCGGCCCGACATCGAGAACCGAATCAAGGAAGGTTCGGTGACCGCCTATTTCAACGCGCACGTCGCCGAGATTCGCCCCACCGAGGTGACCATCGAGCATGGTGGCGAGCAACACGTGTTGCCGGCCGACGCGGTGTTTCTGTTGACCGGCTATCATCCGGACACAGAGATGCTGGAGCGATTCGGCATCGACGTCGACTCGGAGACCATGGTGCCGGCGCACGATGCAGATACCTACGAGACCAACCTCCCGAACCTGTTCCTGGCGGGGCAGGTGATCTCGGGCATCCACAGCGGGCTCATCTTCATTGAGAACGGTCGCTTTCACGGCGAAATGGTGGTCAAGGAGATTGCCCGTCGTCTTGCCATGCGCAGCGACAAGGTGCACGCCGCCGCCGACACGCTCGGGTGAGGATGCTCGCAGTTCCGATGGCTTCGGGCTACAGGCTTCGGGTTTCAGCCGCTCTTCGGGAGAATGCGACCGTATTTATGACCGGGGCCACTTGGTTCACTGCGGTCCGAGCCCGGCGAGGGGCTGGCTGGCGAGCGCCCGCATTTCGATCAACTCGATCAGCGCCCTGGACCGGCTGGCGATGTCGTCGCGTTCAAGCAGGGCCTGCTTCTCTACCGGGTCGAAGTCGAGATACTGTGCCAGGGTATTGACGAGATCCTCATCTCCGATATCTCCCGGCACCATCGCCTCGCCACCGGCTGTTTCGAGCCGACCGGCCAGCAGCGTTTCGAGTCGTGTGCGGGCATGCCGGACCTCGGTGCGGCCGGCGTCAGACACCGCTTCAGGCAACGGTTCGATGTGCGCCAGCCGATACTCGCGGTCGGATTCCTCCTCGATCACGCGAAACCGCTGGATCCCGCGCAGGACGATATTGGAGCGTCCATCCTGCATCGTCTCGGCGTGACTGACCAGCCCAGCGCAGCCGATCGGGTAGACGGGAGGCGGCTCCTCGATGTCGTCGCGCCCCCCTTTGAGCAGGACCATGCCGATGATCCGGTCTCCATTCAGCACGTCGGTCAGCATTTCCCGGTAGCGCGGTTCGAAGATGTGGAGCGGCAGGAAAACCGAGGGAAACAGCACCACATCGGCCAGCGGGAATATCGGGATGATGGAAGGGATCATGAGGAATCGCAGAAGCTGGAAATCGGCAGTCAGCAGTCAGAGTGAGTAGGGTGGCTGCCGCAGCCTGAAGAAATGGCCGCGACGTGTCCTGTGTTCTTCTGACTTCAGCCTTCTCACACCTGACTCCTTGGGCATTACGGTCAGTGCACCGTCTTCGTCTTCTTGTCCAGATAGTCCATCAGGACATAGCGGCCCAAGGTGTGCGGCGTCGTGAAGTAGGCCTTGCCGTGGCAGATCGACGCCACACGCTTGACGAAGCTCACCAGATCATGCTCGCGGGCAAGCATGAACGTGTTGATCAGAATGCCCGCCTTGCGGCAGTTGGCGACCTCGGCAAACGTCTCGGAGATGACCCAGGGGTCGAGGCCGAATGCGTTCCGGTAGATGCGCCCGTCGGGGCGCGTCAACGCAGAGGGCTTGCCGTCGGTGATCATCACGATCTGTCGCATATCGCGTTGCTGCCGCTCCAGAATACGGCGCGCCAGCCTGAGCCCTTCGCGGGTGTTCGTGTAGTAGGGGCCCACGCGGACCCGCGCTAGCTGACGCAGCGGGATCTCTTCTGCCGAGTCGTGGAATAGGACCACCCGCAGGGTGTCACCGGGATACTGGTGTCGAATCAGATTCGCCAGCGCCAGCGCTACTCCCTTGGCCGGAGTGAACCGGTCCTCGCCATAGAGGATCATGCTGTGGCTACAATCGAGCATCAGAACGGTCGCGCAGGCACTCTGGTATTCACCCTGCGCCACCGTGAGGTCCCGATACTGGACATCGACACCCGGGCCGGAGAGTGCGCCGGGCCCCATCCGCTTGACCGCATTCAGGATCGTTGCGCTGGCGTCCAGATTGAGCGTGTCACCGAATTCATACGTCTTGGGGGCGCCGCTGGCCTCGACCCCAGTGGCGAGATCACGGGTATCGTGCCGGCCGACGCTGCTGTGACCGACCGACCCGAGCAGGTCCCGTAACGCTCGGTAGCCCAGAAAATCGAGCCCCTTGTCGGTCATCTCGAATCGCATCGGTGGCGCCGCGCCGTCATCGGCGCCTGCTCCCTCGCGCTGCCGTCGTTCGGCGTCCCGGTCGGGATGGCGCGTGATGTAGCCCTGCTGAGCCATCTGCTCGATGATGCGCTGAATCAGCTTCTCGAGCTGGGACTGCTGATCGGCGTCTGCCGGGTCGCCGAGCAGACGCGCAATCGCCTCGTCAGCGAGCAGGCCATCGTTGAGCAGCGCGTCGAGGATGGCGTCGTGGAGCGATTGCTCCGATCGTTGGTTGTCGTCGTAGTCGTCGAACGGGTCGTCCACATCGCCAGACGCGCTGCCGAAGCCGCTTGCCAGCAGCAGCTCGGACAGCTTCGAGACGAGCTCCTCAAGGTCGATCCCCTCGAGGTCGTCACCCGTGTATCGTGTGTATCGATATTTCATCTGCCTGTGTCATGTGTCAGCAGGGCCGTCTTCTGCCTTCTACTTCTGCCTTCTGGGGAACTCAGTTGTAATACTTCTTTTTCCCGCGCGGGATGCGGATGTCGGCTTCGAAGAACTGGTCCGCGGTCGGTGTCGCGCGCTGCGGTTCCACCGTGGCGCGATACTGCCAATCGTCGGTCCGGCTGATCTTCTTCTGCGCGTGGAGCCCCTCGATGACGAACTCTACCGCGGAGGCCACCAACGGGGCGGGGTCGGTGCGCTTCACCCGAGCGTGCTCGGCCAGCTCCAGGAGTCCCTGGATCTGCCCGGTTTGCTCCAGCAACTCTTCGGCCGGCGTGGCGTCGCCGAGCTGGAGTGTCCCGCCGAGATCGAACCACTCGATCACGGGGCGGGTGTCGACATTGGTGAACCATCCGTCGAAGACCTGACCGACGGCGCTGCGGATGACCTCGCGCGCGACGTTGTCGGCGCCACGCAGCTCGCCTTCGTACTCGAGCTCGAACTTGCCGGTGATTGACGGCAGCGCGGCGTAGAGATCGGTGACTCGAGGGACCGCTATGGGCTCGCCGCTCGCCAGCGCCCGCCGCTCTGCATTTGACACCACGTTCTCCAGACAGGTGATCGGCAGGCGCTGGCTGACCCCCGAGCGTTTGTCGATCTTCGGGTTGCTGCGGGCCACGAAAGCGACTTCCTCGACGATCTCGCTGATGTAGGGCGGAACCACCGTGTCGATCGTGCCGGTGTCGTCGTTGTTTCGGGCGACCCAGGCTTCCTGCGCCGTAATCGCCATACCGGCCTGTCGAGTCTGCGGGTAGTGGGTCCGGATCTCCGACCCGACGCGGTCTTTGAGCGGTGTGATGATCTTGCCGCGCGCCGTGTAATCCTCCGGGTTCGCCGTGAAGGTCATGACGACGTCGAGCGGCATGCGAATCGGGTAGCCTTTGATCTGCACGTCCCCCTCCTGGAGGATGTTGAACAGACCAACCTGGATCTTGCCGGCCAGGTCCGGCAGCTCGTTGACGGCGAAGATGCAGCGGTGTGCCCGCGGCAGCAGCCCGTAGTGCATCGTCAGCTCGTCGGACAGCTCGAGCCCCGCGCGCGCCGCCTTGATCGGGTCGACGTCGCCGATCATGTCGGCGATGGTCACGTCCGGCGTCGCCAGCTTCTCAACCAGTCGTCGCTGGCGCGGGAGCCACGCGATCGGCATCGCGTCACCTTCTTCTGCCACCCGGGTGCGACAGGCCCGACACAACGGGGCGAGCGGGTCGTCGTTGATCTGACAGCCCGGGACCACCGGCAGCGCCTCGTCGAGCAATGCCGTCAGCCCACGCAGTATCCGGGTCTTGGCCTGTCCACGCAGACCGAGCAGCACGAAGTTGTGCTGCGACAGAAT
Organism: Vicinamibacterales bacterium; assembly: GCA_030745255.1. GTDB lineage: Bacteria > Acidobacteriota > Vicinamibacteria > Vicinamibacterales > UBA8438 > NP936. The sequence continues at coordinate 16 of JASLOY010000078.1, read as the reverse complement.
GGCGTTGGTGATCTGC
>JASLOY010000789.1 GCA_030745255.1 Vicinamibacterales bacterium | reverse complement strand
TGAGGGAACAGACGTAAGTCTCTCCTGTGGACCCACATAATAGTTGACATTTGGCGGAGAGAGAGGGATTCGAACCCTCGGTGAGCTGTTAACCCACACACACTTTCCAGGCGTGCTCCTTCAACCGCTCGGACATCTCTCCATCGCTCAGCTAACCGGATGTGAGCAGCGCTAACCAGTATAACAGGAAAGCGGACTTTTCGGCTTCTGGAGAGATCATCGCATCAGTCTGTACGACACCTGGGGCCGCTGTTTGTGAGGTCGTTGAAATCATGGATAATGGACGAAGCAGTCCCAATCAGACCTGGTGCTCGCGAGAAAGGCATGAAGAAAGGACTAATCGGAATTCTCTTAGTCGTACTCACAGTACCCGTGGCCCTGGCGGCCAGCAGGGGGATTCGAATCGTATCCAAGGAGGGTGAGCAGGTTGGGCAGTATCAGGCCAGTTACGCATTGCTGATCGGGGTGAGTGACTATACCGCTGGTTGGCCGGATCTGCAGAGCGTGCCGGCGGAACTGGTCAAGGTTCGAACGGCGTTGACGAATCGGGGCTT
>JASLOY010000788.1 GCA_030745255.1 Vicinamibacterales bacterium | reverse complement strand
CTCGAGTCCAGGGAGAACGTCGGGTCCTGCGACCCCGGCTACGCCTGCGCCTACGCCAACACGCTCTGCTGGAGCAGTCCGACCACACCGCTTCCGATGGAGAACAACCCGCGGGTGGTGTTCGAGCGACTGTTCGGCGGCAACGAGAGCACCGACCCCGAAGCCTGGCGGGCGCGTCGCGAAGAGGATCGCAGCATCCTGGACGCCGTGGGCGACAAGATCGCCCGGCTGCAGGGCGACCTGGGGCAGCGCGACCGGCGCAAGCTCGACGAATACCTCGAGGCGATCCGGGACGCGGAGCGCCGTATCCAGATGGCCGAGACGCAGAGCGAGCGCGAGCTCCCGGTCATCGACCAGCCGGCTGGTGTGCCGCCGACGTTCGAGGAGCACGCCAAGATCATGTTCGACCTGCAGCTGCTGGCCTATCAGGCGGACCTGACCCGCGTCATCACCTTCATGGTGGGGCACGAGACCAGCCAGCGGGCCTACCCGGAAATCGGGGTGCCCGACGCGCACCATCCGCTCTCGCATCACGGCGGGAACGCCGAGACGATC
>JASLOY010000787.1 GCA_030745255.1 Vicinamibacterales bacterium | reverse complement strand
CCTCCCGCATAAGCTCGCCCTGCTTGCCGACGGCCCACTCCATGAAGGTGCCGGCGCCCCGGGACCGATCAGCCACGCCACCGACCGCGTTGGCCGAGTTGGCTGCCCGGATATCGTCGTCCGGCTCTTCCTGCACGAGCCTGGAGATCGCGTGGTGCGTGATCTTGCGACCTTCGACCGTCCCCGGCCGGGTCTCGATGGCGCGCGCCCAGCGCTGCTCGGTCAGCCCGGTCGGCACCGTCGGCCGCCACCAGGCATCGCCCGCCTCGGCCGCCATCGTGTAGGGGGTCGACTCGACGATCAGGTCGGGCGGACCGCCGAACCGGTCGGCGAAGTACCACTTGGACTCGTCCGGCCAGTCGACCGCCGCCGGCATGTCCTCTGGGTTGCCCCGCGGCGCGCCGCCGTCGACCCAGGCCACGATCGTCGCGATCTGCTCGTCGGTAATGCCCCGATCGTTCTTGAACTCCGTGATGCCCACCGTGGGGTCGATGTGCCAGGGCGGCATCTGCCGGCTGACCACACGGTCTTTGATCGACCGGGCCCAGGGCCGCG
>JASLOY010000786.1 GCA_030745255.1 Vicinamibacterales bacterium | reverse complement strand
GATGACGGTCGCACGTCGCATCGCGCGGGCGGGTTGTACGGCGCTGGTGGCGCTCGCCGTCGCCCCGGCGGGTGCGGCGGGCCAACAGGGCGCCGACGGCGGCGAGTGGCGGAGCTACGCCGGCGATGCTGGGAGCACCAAGTACTCGCCGCTGGATCAGATCGACGCGGAGAACTTCGGCGACCTGCGCATGGCCTGGCGCTGGCAGACGGCGGACGCCTCGCTCGACATGGAGGCGATCCGGGAACAGGTGCCGCGTATTCAGTACCGGATGTTCCAGGCCTCGCCCCTGATGGTCGACGGCGTGCTATACATCTCGACCGCGCTGCACCAGGTGGCCGCGATCGATGCCGCCACGGGTGAGACACTCTGGGTCCACAACCCGGAGTACTACCTGGAGGGGCGGCCGACGCACTTCTACAACTCGCGCGGCGTCGCCTACTGGGAAGACAGTGAGGATGGCAACAACGCGCGCATCTTCTTCGGCACGCATGGCGGCTATCTGCTGGCGCTCGATGCCGCCACCGGACAACCGGTCCGTGGATTCGGTGACGAC
>JASLOY010000785.1 GCA_030745255.1 Vicinamibacterales bacterium | reverse complement strand
CCAATCTGCACATGACCTTGCTGGCCAAGCTGGGGGTTCCGGTGGAGTCGATCGGCGACAGCACCGGACATCTGGAGATCGATCTGCTGTAGGAGACCGAAGGTGATGACTCCCAGAAGGCAGAAGTCAGAAGGCAGAAGTCAGAAGGAGCGGGAGGGCTTCGCCGGCATCAGGGGGTATCGCCCTATATGGGGTGAGGCTTCAGCCTTGCCTCGCAGGCCTGATGGCCTGCGCCACGCCATGACAATTCGCAGCCTGCTCGTCGCCGTGGTCGCCTGCTTGTGGTTGCCGGTCGCCGGTGTGGCCGGCGCGGCCGATGTGCCGCTTATCGATGCCGTCAGAGGCCAGGATCAGGCGGCGGTGCGCGAACTGCTCGAACGCGGCGTCGACGTGAACATGCAGGAGGGTGATGGCGCCACGGCGCTGCACTGGGCGGTGCACCTCAACGACGCCGAGTCGGTGACACTGCTGCTCGAGGCGGGCGCCGTCGTCGACGCCGTCAACGATCTCGGCGTGGCGCCGCTGCTGATCGCTGCCACCAACGGCAACGCGGGCATC
>JASLOY010000784.1 GCA_030745255.1 Vicinamibacterales bacterium | reverse complement strand
GCAGGACAAGATCGGCCATCTCTTTGTGGGCAAATACAAGACCAGTCCTGTCCTGTATTTAGGCCAGGTCTACCACTGCAGCGAGAAGCAGAATGTCGTTGCGTTTTTTAACAGAGCTCTAAACACAAGTGAGCAGCCAGTGTTGGTGATCATGAAGTCGAAGACACCCCAAGCTTCGAGCGCTGCAGAAGTCAGTGAGAGCGACGTCCCATTCTGAAAAGCAACGCCTGCTGAGTCAGATGGACGGCGGTCCGTCGCAGTGACGGAAGCTGCGCCCAGCGGTTCGGCGACGCAGCCGCGTCTTCAACCACTAGAGAGGAACTCCAGGCGCGGGTGCCGACGGGACGGTAGGGAGATGTCTTACACCTGACACGCCGAAGCGCCTCTAGAACGGTAAGGCGCTCGGCTGGTCACGCGGCCTATCGGTCGGCCATACGACAAAGCCAGTCGCCGCCGAGCTCACTCTGAAGCTCGCAATCAGTTCCCGCCCGCCACCGTCCGCGAGCCATTGGAACAAGGACGCTGCGAGGGCTCGTGAGTCGTCGTGCGGATCGGAGGC
>JASLOY010000783.1 GCA_030745255.1 Vicinamibacterales bacterium | reverse complement strand
GCCAGCGCGAGGTCCGTCATCTGCTGGACTTCGTCTGGTTCGAGGCTGAACACGCGACCGCTGAGGAAAGTGGCGACCGTGTCGATGGTCCCGTCGTGCAGATAGCCGAAGCCGCGCACCTGGTCCCCCTGGTCCGATCCGCCCGGCTGAATCTGCGAGACGTTCGGCTCACCGGGTCGCGCGGGCTCGAGTGGCTCGGGGACCTCGCTCCGCAGGCGGGTAGAGCTTCCGAACATGCCGACCTTCTGATACAGGTTGCGCATATGCGCGACCTTGAAATTCTGGGTCAATCCCTCGAAGGTCTGCTCACCGCCGGAGCCGTAGAAGCCGCGCATCGGGTCCAGGCGGTGGCAGCCGTCGCAGTCCTCGATCGTGTCGGTGGCCCTGGGGTCGCGGGGGCCGCACTCGGCCGCACCCGGGCCGCAGCTGAAGAACTTGTCGAAGCCGGCCTGCTGCGAGGCGGTCAACGAGTTGTCGAGCGCGCGCACAGGATTCGGCGGCAGCACGATCTGCAGCGCAAAGTCGGAGAACGACTGCATGTCGTCTTCGTCAATGAGGCC
>JASLOY010000782.1 GCA_030745255.1 Vicinamibacterales bacterium | reverse complement strand
AAGATGGCCTTTGGCAGGTCTACCGCGACATCCGACCCGTCTGGGAAGACGACCTGTCACGGTTCAGGACCACTACCTTGCTGGTGGCCCATGCCCGCAGTGCGTTCCGCGACGAGGGCATCCGGGTGGAGAACAACATGCCGTTTTTCGATGGCCGACAGGTGTTCATCTTCAACGGCGAACTGCAGGGTGTGCGTATCCGAGAGGCCGGCCGGATCGGTGCTGAGAAAATCTTCAACTTCATCAAGCGGTTCGACCGTGACGGTCGTCTACCGGCACTTGAGAGAGGCGTGGCCGTGATCGAGAAGCGGACCCGCTACGTGCGGGCCATGAACATGATCATCGCCAGTCGCGATTCATCCGAGCTTGCGACCCTTTACAACGAAAACCCGGCATACTTCCAGATGTATCGCAGCCAGCAGGCCGCTGCGGACATCGTCTGTTCCGAACCTTATCCTGGTGAAACCGGCTGGTGGCCGATTGACAACCGGACGATCCAGACACTCTGAACCGCGGACACCGCTCATGTACATCATCAAGGTCGGAGGTGGCAACCAGATCA
>JASLOY010000781.1 GCA_030745255.1 Vicinamibacterales bacterium | reverse complement strand
CTCGGCATTGGCGAGAGCCGATTTTAAAAGTTTTTGCAGAACCCGCGCCGCTTTTTTACGCGTAAACTGGAGTATATTCATCGCATCGCCCACATTTTTCCCATGGATGAGGCGAGCAACCAGTCGCGTTTTCTGCGGCGCCAAGCGCGTGTGTCTCAATACTGCTCTAACTTCCATCAATCAAGTATCCGGCTTATGATTTATTTGGTGACCGCTTTCTTAGACCTGCCCCCGTGCGCCCTAAATAAGCGCGTGGGGGAGAACTCGCCCAGCTTGTGCCCCACCATGTTCTCGGTGATAAACACGGGAATAAATTTCTTGCCATTATGTACCGCAACAGTATGCCCTACAAAATCAGGAGAAATGGTGGACCGACGAGACCAAGTTTTGACGATCTTCCTGTCTTGTCGGCGGTTCATTTCCTCGACTTTGTTGAGTAGCGAATCGTCGATAAAAGGCCCTTTTTTTAATGATCTTGACATATCTCTCCAAAAATAGATCTTATTTCCTGCGTTTCTTGCGCCGGCTCACGATGAATCGGTTTGAGCTTTTTCTCGGCTTCC
>JASLOY010000780.1 GCA_030745255.1 Vicinamibacterales bacterium | reverse complement strand
CCGTAGGAACAGGCGGGCCAGCTCGGCGAGGGAGCCGCGCGTCGTCACGGCGGGATTCTACACGGTCGGCAAGATCGCCGGGCTGTGAGCAGCCCGTGGCAAGAGCCCCGCTGCATTCGAACGTCGCTGCATCTGGTCCACCGGCGTTGCTACTCGGTCGCATACTGCCTGTATGCTTCCTCGGTGCGCCTTGTTGGGCCGGCGCATCGCCGTTCTCGGTGTGACGCGGGGTCTAGCGACGGGCCGCAGGGGTCCCCGCGCGGCGGCCGCGGGGGTACGGGGCGTAGACCCGTCTGAAGAAGCCGAAGCCGCGCACGTGCGCGGCTCGCGGACGCGGAGTGGGGCGATGGGGTCCCTGCGCAGCGGCCGCGGGGGTACGGGGCGTAGCCCCGTCTGAAGAAGCCGTGGGGCGATGGGGCCCACTAGCGACGAGCCGGGGTGTGGGGCAGCGCCCCAAGTGAGTCCGGTCCCGTCACCAGGCTTCGGCGGGGCCGGCGGCGCGCACGGCGCGCCCGCGAGGAGCGGCGTGGGGCGATGGGGCCCCACTAGCGACGAGCCGGGGTG
>JASLOY010000077.1 GCA_030745255.1 Vicinamibacterales bacterium | reverse complement strand
GTCGGTCGTCGCGCCATTCGACACTTCTCCCAGGTCCGCTGGACACCGCGCTGAGAACGACGGGCAACCCCACACGGACTCGTCGTCGTCTAACACCAGAGAATGCCCAAGGAGTCTGAAGTCAGAAGTCAGGAGTCAGGAGACGGCCGGAGGGCATCGCCGGCGTCTACTTCAGAAAGGGCACTTACGTGATCGACGTGGGAGCCACCGCCGCCCCGCTGCTGACCGGAACGGGGGACCTCGCGACGCCCTTCGAAACGCTCTATCGCACCCACGCGAGGCGGATCTACAGCCTGGCCTACCGCTTCGTCGGGAATGCGGCCGACGCCGAAGAACTGCTCCAGGAGATTTTTCTCCAGGCGCACCGGCGGCTGGACAGCTTCAGGCAGGATTCGGCGCTGTCGACATGGCTGCATCGGCTTGCGGTAAACCGCTGTCTCGACCACGTGCGGAGCCGCGCCGCTCGCCAGGCGGCCCACACAGACTCATTGGACGACCAGGCGGTGGCGCCACCCCGTGCGCGTGTCTCAACCGACGCCATCGCCAGGCTCGATCTCGAACAGGCCGTCGCGAAGCTGCCGGACGGCTATCGGACGGTGTTCATCCTCCATGATGTCGAGGGATATGAACACCGCGAGATCGCCGAATTGCTCGGCATCGCGGTCGGCACCTCGAAGTCGCAAGTACACAAGGCGCGACTCAAGCTCCGTACCCTGCTGAGGCGAACATGACCACGAACACCCAGGTTCCCGATCCCGAGTGTGAGCGATACGCGGAGGCGATCGATCTGGTGGTCGACGCCTCGGACGACACCGCGAATCGGCGCCCCCTGACGGCCCTCGACGATCACCTGGCCGGGTGCGAGTCATGCCGACGGCTACTGGCCGACCTCCGACAGATAAAGTCCGTGGCCGGCACCCTGGTACTAGAACCGCTCGAGCCTCCAGCTCACGTCTGGCACACGCTCCGGCGGCGCGCGGCGGCTGACACTCGCTCGCGTGGCGCATGGGGACGGCCGTGGTGGCAATACTCGCTGGGTGGCGCCATGGCGACCGCCGCGGTGATGGTCCTGGCCATCGTCATGACCCCAGAGCGGTGGGCCTCGACGCCGGGCCCGACGACGCCAGCAGCGCCGCGTGACGCGACCGTCTCGGGCGGACAGGACATGACCCTCGAGCTCGGTCTGGTCGAGCGGCATTCTATCGAGGCACTCGATGATCTCGCACGGCTGGCGGCCGCCGATCAGGCGAGTGTCGCTCCAGTGAAGGCCGTCCTGACACGACACCTGGCGATGATCGACGGCGCCATCGCCGACACCCGGCTCGCGCTGGCCGCGGAGCCGGACAGCACGGTGGCACGGTCACGGCTCCGGGCCGGGCTCCAGCACTAGGTCACCCTGCTGCAAACCACTGCGGCGACCGCCAGGCACTTGTCGCGAGGCACGCGATGACACGAGGACCAACAGCCATGAGCACCCACACCGCACGTACCGCGCTGGCCTGTGTGGCCACCATCTGTCTCGCCGGGTCCGCACAGGCGCAGACCGAAGAGATCGTCCGCACGATCTCGATGGACGCCGGCGGACTGTTCGAGCTCAGCAACATGATAGGAGACATCACAGTAACCGGCGCCGAGGGCACGGACCTGACCATTCGCGCGACCAAGCGGGTGAGCGACAGGGGTTCGGCACAGGACGCCGACGCGGCCCTGCGGCGGGTCGAGGTCGAGATCACTCAGCGCGGCAACCGGGTGGAGGTTGAAACCGAATACGAGCGCTCGCCGGGCAACGGGCCGTCCGTCTCGGTCGACTACGAGGTCGGCGTGCCATCGGGCGTTCGCGTCACTGTCGAAGCGGTGGCGACCGATGTCACCATCGACGGGGTCGACGGCGAGACCCGAGTCGAGGTGGTCAGCGGCGCGGTGCAGCTGACCACGTTGTCGCGTCTGGTCGAGGCCAAGGCGGTCTCGGGACACATTCGGCTCAGCGGCGTCGCCAGCGACGACGCGCTGTCGGTCGAAAGTGTCGCCGGCAACCTCACGTTGGACGGCGTCCGCGCTCCGCGTCTCGAGGCATCCTCGGTCAGTGGCACAATCTCGCTGAGCGGCGTGGAGGCCCGGCGGGTGGAGATCGGCACGGTGGCGGGCGCCGTCACCTACCAGGGCGCGCTCGCCGCCGACGGCCGCTACGAGTTCGAGTCGCACTCGGGTGCCATTCGGCTGACGGTGCCGGGCAGCACCGGATTCGAGCTCGAGGCGGAATCGTTCAGCGGAGCGTTCAACTCGGACGTGCCGATCACGGTCGGCGGAGGCACCCGGAACACGACCGTGTTCGACCGCGGGCTCCACACCCTCGAGGGCACCGTCGGCGACGGAGGGGCGCGTCTCGAAATCGCCACCTTCAGCGGCGACATCACGATCGAAAGCCGGTGATCTGGAGCGACGACTCGGCCCGCTCACAGGTTATTTGGTATCATGTGCCCTGTAGAGGGTCGACTGCTCCCAGCAGTGTGCGGTACCCGATGCGGGAGGAAGCATGAACCGTCAGAGCTTTGCCGTAACGGCGATGGCGTGCGCCGCCGTCGGTTTCGCGACCGTGGCGCCGTCAGGCGAGGTGTCTGCGCAGCAGACCGCACCCGGCACCGTCGATGTGCCGACGGGAACAGTCAGTCTGGGATCGGTGGAGCTGCCACGTCGGGTCATGGCAGACGGCCGGACGCTGGCGTCGGGCACCTACGACCTGCGTGTTACGGCCAGCTCGGCGACCCCCGATGCACCGGGGCAGTTGGCGGTCCTCGAGCGGTGGGTGGAATTCCGGCAAGGTGACGAGGTCCAGGGTAGCGAAGTCGTCAGCATCGTGCCGGCGAGCGAGATCGACGGCGTCGCCAAGAGCGCGCCGCCAGGCAGCGGCACCGCCCGCGTCGAGCTGCTCAAAGACAACGACTATCTCCGCGTGTGGGTGAACCAGGACAACACCCACTACTTCATCCACCTGGTGGTGGGATAGAAGGCGAGGCAATGCCTCCGCCTTGCCTCGCAGGCCTGCGTCACGGCAGCTGAACCTGAAGCCGGCGAAGCCCTCCGACCTCTCCTGACCTCCGCCTTCTTAGAGCGCCCCACCCTACATCGCCATCACGTCGAACTGCTCATGATGCAGTTGCGCATCTGGCCGTAGCGAGATCTCTTTGCCCAACGTCCGCTCGATTTCCTTGAGCACCCCACGCTCTTCGGCCTTGAGCGCCCGAGCGACGTCCGGATTCACGCGCAATTGAACGCGATACCCGTTGAGGTCCCCGCTGACCTTGCGCAGCTCGGCGAGAATCTCGAAGCAGATGGTCGACGTGGACTTCACCACGGCACTGCCAGAGCAATACGGGCAGGGGTCGGTCAGCTGCCGCACGAGACTCTGCTTCACCCTCTTGCGTGTGGTGATGATGAGTCCGAACTCGGTGACCTGCACCGCTTTCGACGGTGACCGGTCGCGGCGAATCTCCTGCGCGAATTCCTGATACACCTTCTGTCGGTTCTTGCGCTCCTCCATGTCGATGAAGTCGAGCACGATAATGCCACCCAGGTCGCGAAGCCGGATCTGCCGCACGATTTCTTTTGCCGCCTCGAGGTTCGTCTTGACGATGGTGTCCTCGAGCCGTCCGGTCCGTTTGCCGACGTAGCGGCCCGTATTGACGTCGATCGCCACCAATGCCTCGGTCTGGTTGATCACGAGGTAGCCACCCGATTTCAGCCAGACCTTGCTGCGCAGCGCCTTGTCGATTTCCGACTGCACGCCGTATTCCTCGAAGATCGGGAACTTCTTGTCGTAGTGCTGCACCCGGGAGACGAAGTCCGGCATGATCCGCTCGACGAGCTTCACCGCTTTCTGGTACTCGCCGGCATCGTCGATCCGGATCACCGAGAAGTCCTCCGTCAACAGGTCGCGGAGCAGCTTGGCCACCAGGCTCTCCTCCCGGTGAATGACCGCCGGGGCCCGCCGCGAGTCCTGCTTCTGCAGTGTCTCCAACCACAACTCGTGAAAATAGGTGAGGTCGTTGATGATGTCTTCCTTGGGCCGTTCGGCAGCCGCGGTGCGGATGATCACGCCGCCCGACATACCGTGCTCGGCGCGGAAATCGCGGACAATGCGCCGCAACCGGCCCCGCTGCTCCCGGGACGCGATTTTGCGGGACACGCCAATGTGGTCCACGGTTGGCATGAAGACGAGGAAGCGGCCCGGTATCGACGCGTGCGAGGTGATGCGCGCGCCCTTGGTGCCCAGTGGCTCCTTGACCACCTGCACCATAACCTCCTGGCCGGCGGTCAGCAGCTTCTCGATCTTCTGGTCGGGTCCGCTGCGATCGCGATCCCGTCCGCGCCCACGCCCGCGCCCACGGGCGGACCCATTGCCTCCCCGCTGCCCGCCCCCGTCGGCAGCTTGGTTGTCGGCGTCGCCATCGCTGTCGGTGTCTGAGGCGTCGACGCCGTCCATGGCCTCGACAGGATCGATGACGTCTGAGACGTAGAGGAAGCCGTCGCGCTCGAGACCGAGATCGACGAAGGCGCACTGCATGCCGGGGAGGACCTTCGACACGCGCCCTTTGTAAATGTTGCCGGCAACGCCGCGCGACTTACTTCGTTCGACGAAGATCTCGACGACCTCGTCGTCCTCGAGGATGGCGGCCATCGTCTCGTGACCGCTCGAGGAGATAATCATCTCCTTGTTCATCGGTGCAGCTCCAGGTGCGGAGACGCGACCGAGACTCGACCCCGCGGGGCGAACCGACCCGCATCCGGACACTCCCCACGCCGCCGGCGTGCGCCAGTGTCAACGGAACGAGATGGCCCCAGGGGGTGCTCATCGATAGTCTCGACCGCTCCCGTGCCGACCGCGTGGCGCCTTGTCCCCGGCCCCCCGCGACGGCGTGTGTGATGTGTCGCAGTCCGTGCCTGTCACGACCTGCTAGTGGTGTGTCCCTCAAATACCTTTACACTTCCCGGGCGGGGCATCCCGGCTTACCCAGACGGGGCTTGCGCCCCGAACCCCCCGCGGGCGCTTGTGGGGCCCCACCGCCCCACGCCGCGCCCGCGGGGCGCGCATTGTCGCGCGCCTCGAGCGTTGCTCCTCAGTCGCATACTGCCGGTATGCTCCCTCGTCGTGCCTTGCCAGCCGGGCGCCGCGCGCCGGTAAGTCTGTCAAGCCATTTGAGGGGCACACCACTAATTCGTAAACCTGCGCATCCTCACATTGAGGACAAGTCCGAATGCCGCCAACGTGGCAATGACGGACGACCCGCCAGAGCTCATCAGCGGCAACGTGAGCCCCTTGACCGGGGCGAGCCCGGCCGACATGGCGATGTTGTAGATAACCTGAAACGAGAACCCGGACATGACCCCGACCACCAGATAGGTCCCTAAGCGGTCTTTGGCCAACCGGGCGGCGTCAAGCCCCCGTAGAATGACGAACAGATATAGTCCGAGCGCGACCACCACGCCCAGGAACCCCTGCTCTTCAGCGAGCACCGAGAAGATGAAGTCGTTGTGCGCGACTGGCAGAAAGTTGTACTGGCTCTGGGTCCCCTGCAGAAACCCCTTTCCCGTTGGTCCACCGGAGCCGACGGTTATCTGCGCCTGAATCTGCTGGTAGCCGGCGCCACGTGCATCCTGCTCGGGGTCCAGGAAGCTGGATATTCGCTGGCGCTGGTAGTCCTCCAGCCCGTAAAAAAACGCCACCGGCGCGGTCAGAATCGCAAGGGCCACCAGCACCGCAACATAGCGGAGTCGCAACCCGGCAAAGACGAGTATTCCGAAACAGACGGGCAGCAGGGTCACGGCCGTACCGAGGTCCGGCTGCTGCGAAATGAGCAAGAAGGGCACCCCGACGATGAGCGCCGTCATGATCCACCCGCCAGTGGTCTGCGGGCCCCGACGCCGGTCGGCGAACAACGTCGCCAGCGCCAGCGCCACGACGATGCGCGCGAACTCCGATGGCTGCAGGTTGAACACCCCGAGATCGATCCATCGCTGGGCTCCACCCTCCGCTGTGCCGAACAGCAGCACGTAGCCTAGCAGCGCCAGCAGCCCGACGAAGATCATCACCGTGGAATCGGCAAACCAGCGGTAGTCGACCGACAGCATGATTACGAACGCCACCAGCCCGATGGCCAGCGCCCACACCTGCGTGGCCACCTGCGGACCCGCGACACCGGTGGTTGGCTCGTAGGTCGTGCTGTAGATCATCGCGACACCGAAGGCGCATAGGAGCGCCAGCGCCCCCAGCAGCAGCCAGTCGATGTGCAGATACAGTCGACGTTCCAGCATGTCGTGCTAGTGTCCCAGCCCCTTAGTCATCGGTTCATTGGTTTGCAGCCGCCACGGGCTGCACCACCGCCGGCACCACGGGCGGTACGACCTGCGGTGTGGCCGGCAACGGCGGCAACGGCAAGACAGGACGCGGACTTCCGTCCTTCTTTGCGAAGTAGGTCTCCATCACATGCCTGGCAACCTCAGCACTCAGACCCGACGACTCGTTGTGCTCGCCAAACACCACGCCTGCGATCTCGGGCGCTCGGGCCGGCGCGGCGAACACGAACCAACCATGGTCCCGCAAGTCGCGCTCGGTGTCGCCGGCCGCCACCCGCCCCTGCAGCGAAATGACCTGCGCCGTACCGGTCTTGCCTAAGACGTCCCTGCCGTCGATGCGTGCACGGCGGCCCGTCCCGCCGTTATTGACGACTCTCCACAGGCCATCGGTCACGACAGCGAGCGTCGTCGGGTCGAGCGTCACCTGAGACCGGGGTACGGGGCGTGGCACCGGGACGAACCCGTCGCCCTCGTTGACCGCCTTCAGCAGATGTGGGGTCACTCGCGTCCCGCCGTTCGCGACCGTCGCCATCATGATCGCAAGCGAGAGCGGCGTCAGATCGACCGGCCCCTGCCCGATCGCCACCGAGATCGTCTCACCCCGATACCACGGCTCGCCGCGCTGCTCGCGCTTCCACGCGGTCGAGGGTATCAGCCCCTGGACTTCGTGAGGCAGGTCGATGCCACTCAGCTCGCCCAGACCCAGGGCCGTCGCCCACTTGTGGATCTGGTCGATCTCCATCTGCTCGCCGAGCGTGTAGAAATACGTATTGCACGACTTTTCGAGCGCCTCTCGCATGTCGACCGTGCCATGCGTGCCGAGGCACTGGCGAAACTGCCCGTAGAACGTGCCGCCCCCGCGGCACGTCACCGTGTCGTCGGGGGTGACGACGCCCTCTTCGAGCGCGGCGACCGCCATCGCGATCTTGAAAATCGACCCGGGCGAGTAGCGACCCTGCAACGCGCGGTTGTTCAACGGCCGAAGCGTGTCCCGGTTGAGTGCGCCCCACGAGTCTTGGTCGATGCCGAGGGCAAACGCGTTGGGATCGTAGGCGGGCAAACTGACGAGGGCCAGGATCTCGCCAGAGCGCGGGTCGAGCACTACGGCCGCTCCGTTGAAACCCCCGGCCGCGAACGCGTTCTCGGCCGCCTCCTGCAGGTCGTAGTCGAGTGTCAGCTGGAGCTGCCGGCCCTCAACGGGCATCTGCTCGCCGACGGTGTCAATTTCGCGACCAATGCTGTCCACCACTACGTGGCGCGCTCCGTCGCGTCCCATCAAGAAGTTGTTGTAGGTCTGTTCGATACCCGATTTACCCACCAGCGTGCCGCTGCGCACGGTCTGGAACTCGGGCGTCCCAAGCTCGGCGTCGTCGACTTCGCCGACGTAGCCGAAGAGATGTGCAGCGACCTCTTCAGTCCGGTAGTACCGGGTCGGAAGCTGCTGCACGATCAGCCCCGGTAGCTCGAGCTCATGGGCGGCCACCGCCGCCACCTGGCTGAGGGACGCATCGCGAATCAATACGATCGGGCTATAGACCGGGTCGCGCCGATGGCGCTCCACCACGGAGGTGAGTGTCGAGGCGGGCACACCGGACACTTCGGCGAGGAGTTCGAGGGTTCCCTCGAGATCTTCGACTTTTTCGCGCACGAGCGACACGTTCAACGAGTAGCGGTTCTCGACCAACACCCGCCCGTCGCGGTCGAGCACCACACCGCGCGGCGCATCCAGGGCAATGGTCCGCTGGTGGTTGTTCTCGGCCAACTCACGATACTTCTCGTGCTGGGCGACCTGGAGAAGCCAGAACCTGGTGCCCAGCGCCACGAATGCCAGCACGACCGAGAACCGCAGCAGCGTCATCGGCACCGTGAAGCTGTCCCGCCCGCCGGCGCCGTGCGCCTCCATTTCGCCCCTCATCGTGCACCCTTCACAAGACTAGCCGCCGAACCGGCGCGTCGCGCTGCGCCGACGCAGCCGCCGACGTTCGAGCGCCCCGGGTCCGGCTGCGAGCGCCACGGCGACCGCCACGCCGACCGCGGCATTGGCCGTTGCCTGCGCCAACACCGCCCCGTAGGACGTCAGCGTCCCCTCATCGGACAGCAGGCCGTAGACCCCTAGAAAACAGCCGGCGTGCACCACCGAGGCGACAAAGAACACTAGGAGCTGATGCCAGGCCCGCGTAATGAAGAACCGGGACGAGAGCTGCCCGACCAGATATCCCACGAGCGACTTGGCCAGCCCCCCGACACCGACTACGCCACCCGACAACGCATCCTGCAACAACCCCCCAACAGTGCCCGTCCACAACCCGGCGAGCGGACCATTCGCGACCGCCACCGTGACGACCACCACGAGGACCAGATCCACCGGCGCACCGACGTCGGCCAGCATCGGCGCCAGCGTCGTCTGCAGCGCCAGCGCCAGGCCGAGGCCCAGCCCCACCCAGGCGGTCTTCATCCACCACCCGCCGCCGTCGTCGACGGCGCCGGCGCGGGAACAATGACCAGCACGTCCTCGAGATCGTTGAACTTCACCTTCGGACGCACCTGGATCATCTTGTAGAGACCGGGCCCGCGACGCACCAGGTCGACCTCGCCAATGACGAACCCTTTGGGGTAGATGCCATCGTTCCCGGAGGTGACGACGACGTCGCCCACCTCCACCTCCTCGAGGTTCGACACATATTCCATCCGCAGCACGTCCGAATCGGCATCTCCCATGACCACGCCGGCCGCGCGGGTCCGTTCGATGAGGACGCCGGCCGCGGCGCTGCGGTCGATGAGTAACTGCACCTTGGCCGCCCGCGGACCGGGGTCGCTGACCACCCGCCCCACCACGCCGTCTGGCGACACCACCGCCGAGTCGCGGCGCACGCCGTCCCCGGTGCCACGGTCGATCGTAACGGTGCGAAAGTAGGGGGTCGCGTCGCCCGCGATGATCCGCGCACTGACCGTCTCGTATTCGACTTCCTGACGCAGCCCGAGCAGGTCCTCCAGGCCACGTGCTCGCTGCGCCACTGCGCGCTCCTGCTGCCACCTGAACCGCCACTCGGCCACGCTCTCGCGAAGCGCCTCGTTCTCGGCCCGGACCGACCGTAGCCCGACATATCCGTTCCAGACTCCGGCTGCGCTACCGACCACACGGGCCACCCCGCGTTCAATTTCAGAGAACAGCCCGAACGTCACCCCTTCGAACACACTCACGCCCGAGGCGGCGCTGACCTGGAGGGAGATCAACACCACCTGGCCAAGAACGACGGCCAGCAGCCACGCGCCGGTGCGCCGACGGAAATCAATCAATCGAAATCTTTCTGAGCAGGCTGAAATCGGACAGCATTTTTCCGGCTCCGAGCACAACCGACGACAGTGGGTCTTCGGCCATCGCCAGCGGCAACCCGGTTTCCTCACGCAACCGCTTGTCGAGATTCTTCAGCAACGATCCGCCGCCGGTCAGCACAATGCCGCGGTCGACGATGTCGGCCGACAGCTCCGGCGGGGTCCGCTCGAGCGCCACCCGGACCGCGTCGACGATCACGTTGACCGTTTCTGCCAAGGCTTCGCGAATCTCCTCATCGGTGACGGTGATGGTTTTGGGCACCCCCTCGATGAGATGGCGCCCTTTGATCTCCATTGTGATGCGCCCGTCCAGGCCGTAGGCCGACCCGACCTTCATCTTGATCGCTTCCGAGGTCCGCTCGCCTATCAGCAGGTTGTAGGTCTTCTTGATGTACTGGATGATCGCCTCGTCCATCTCGTTGCCCGCCACCCGCACCGCCTTGCTGTAGACGATGCCCGCGAGCGAGATGACGGCGATGTCGGTGGTGCCGCCGCCGATGTCCACGATCATGTTGCCCGAGGGCTCGGTAATCGGCATCCCGGCACCGATTGCGGCCGCCATCGCCTCCTCGACCAGATGCACCTCGCTGGCCTTGGCCCGATACGCGCTGTCCTTGACGGCGCGTTTCTCGACCTGCGTAATTTCGGACGGCACGCCGATGACGATGCGCGGCCGCACCCAGACGGTTCGGTTGTGCGCCTTCTTGATGAAGTAGGTCAGCATCTTCTCGGTGATCTCGAAATCGGCGATCACCCCGTCCTTCATCGGTTTGATGGCAATGATGTTGCCCGGCGTCCGCCCCAGCATCTCCTTGGCTTCGCGTCCCACCGCCTCGACGCGGCCGTTGACCTTGTTGATGGCGACAATCGACGGTTCGTTGACGACGATCCCCTTGCCGCGGGCGTAAACACACGTGTTGGCGGTGCCGAGATCGATCGCCAGGTCGCTAGAAAACAACGCAAGCAAAGAACGAACACCCAACGGCGCCAA
>JASLOY010000779.1 GCA_030745255.1 Vicinamibacterales bacterium | reverse complement strand
AGTCCTGCAGGTAAGCGAACACGTGCTTCGTGCCGCCGTTGACCTCGACCCGGTCGCTGCCGTTGGCGACGCTGTCGAACACGGTCTGCTCGTCGTCGAGCTGGGCCCGCAGTTGGTCGAAGTAGGCGATCTGCAGGCGCAGGCCCCGCTGCGCCGAGCCCCCGGAAGGCGGCAGCTCTCCGAGCAGTAGACGCAGCAGCGTCGTCTTGCCGGCGCCGTTGGGTCCGATGAGGCCCACTTTGTCACCTCGCAGGATGGCGGTCGAGAACGGCCGCAGGACCACGTCGTCGCCGTAGGCGAAGGACAGGTCCTCGGCTTCGATCACCCTGCGGCTCGACCTGTCGCTCTCCTGGATCGTCACCCGCGCGCCGCCGACCGCCGCCTGGCGCATGCGACGCTCCTCCCGCATCCGCATCAGGGCGCGGACCCGCCCCTCGTTGCGTGTGCGCCGCGCCTGCAGGCCCTGGCGGATCCACGCCTCCTCCTGCTTCAGCCGCTCGTCGAACTGGCGGTCCTGGTCGGCCTGTGCCGCCAGGCGCGCCTCCCGACGGCGCAGGAAGGTGG
>JASLOY010000778.1 GCA_030745255.1 Vicinamibacterales bacterium | reverse complement strand
AGGCCCGCGTGTTCAGCCAGCCGACGACATCGGTCGACCCACTCAGCCAGAGCGTGTCGTCGTCATCCTCGGCGAACTGGAGATGATGGGTCTCGAAGCAGGTATCGATCAGCACGAACTTCTCGGCCCCCGGGTCGTAGTACGAGATCTGGCGGGTGTCGCCGATGTTTCGCTCAATCGGGAAGTACTGCGCAGACGCGTGGTCGGATCCCTCCTTGCACCAGTCGGGATTGTCGGGAGGCCGGATCCACTGGGTGATCCAGACGCGACCCTTGTCGTCCATCATCGGGTTGTGGGCGCTGTAGGACTGGTTGGTCGGTCGGTCGTTTCCCCAGTAGGGTGACGGCGGCGGCCCGGCACCGCTCCTGGCCGACCGGCGTCGAGCTTGACGCTGGACGCGCGGCGCCAGATCCATCCGCACCGACTGGTGAGCGACCGGGTCCATGATGACGAGGCCATCGCCGCCGACCCCGTAGACCGGGCCATCCGGATACAGGCGCGGATTGCGCTTATCGGTGGCGATCTCGTCGTGCACCGATCCCCAGGCGCTGCCCCAGGCCCACATGGTCA
>JASLOY010000777.1 GCA_030745255.1 Vicinamibacterales bacterium | reverse complement strand
AGTAAAAGTCAGAATAAAAGATAGTCTCAAACACCCGGATTGAATCGGCTCGAGTATATATTTTTTAAAGGATCCACCCCATGAATGAGCCAAGATCCTGCTGCGACAACGAGGAAAACGAAGACGTATCCCGCAGCGATGTCCGCGATTTCTATTCCAAGGCGGCTGTGTCTGCCCAGGAAAGCCTGTGCTGCCCCACCCAATACGATTCAAAAGACCTATCGCATATCCCTAAAGAGGTTTTGGAGATCTCGTACGGCTGCGGCAGCCCTGTAGACCGGGCCAATCTTCGCAAGGGAGAGGTGATGGTCGATCTGGGGTCGGGGGGCGGTATCGATTGCTTCATCGCCTCCAGGCATGTGGGGAAAACAGGGCGTGTCTACGGCATCGACATGACCGAAGAGATGCTGGGCGTAGCCAGAAAAAGCGCCACTCTGGTCGCAGAAAACCTGGGATACAGCAACATCGAATTCAAGCAGGGTTACCTCGAATCCATTCCCGTCGACGATTCATCGGTGGACCTGGTCACCTCCAACTGCGTCATCAATCTGTCCACGGACAAAGACGAGGT
>JASLOY010000776.1 GCA_030745255.1 Vicinamibacterales bacterium | reverse complement strand
CGCATGGCAGAGGCTTACCTGGTCGATCCGCTCCCAGCGTTGGCCGTCTGCTCTACGCTTCTGGCTCCGGCCAGCAGGTTGGTCATCCCGTAGTTGCCCTCGTGACACGCATACTCGAATAGCGGCATGTCACTCCGTTTCATCGGAATCGCCGCGGTCCAGGGTGCAGTGAAGGCGGTCGCATCCTCGACGGTGAACTCGTAGAGCAGCCGGTCGTCGTTGACACGCGTGAAACGCTCGATGAGATGGAGCTCGCTGCTCGCGCCTGTGAAGCCGGTCTCGCGAAGGAAGCTCGCGCTCTCGACGACCAGGGTGTCACCCTCCCAGCGGGCGCGCGGCTGGCCCCCGTACTGGCGGATCTCAGCCGGCGGTGACGGGTCCCGGTCGAGCGGTATGAGCCGCGCGTTGTGGACCATCGCGTTCAGAATGGCGATGTGGCCAGGCGTCTGGAAGAGCTGTACGTTGTTGTTGTAGGCGCTGGGTAGCATCGGCGGACCGGCGTTGAAACCGATGATGCAGCGTTCCCACAGCGGACGGTCCTCAGGACCCGCTGGCTCGGCGCGGCCGAAGGC
>JASLOY010000775.1 GCA_030745255.1 Vicinamibacterales bacterium | reverse complement strand
CGCCTCACCCAGCACGTCCTGGTCAACCTGGTCAAAAACGCCATCAAGTTCACCGACGAAGGCGAGGTCCGAATCGGCGCAAAAACCAGTGACAAAACCGTGCTCTTCTGGGTCAAAGACACCGGCATCGGCATCCCCGAAGCCGAACAGGAGAGCATCTTCGACACCTTCACCCAGGTAGATGGCTCGGTCACACGTGAGGCCGAAGGCACGGGATTGGGGCTGGCGATTGCCCGAAAATTCGTGGAAATGCACGGGGGGAAAATCCAGGTAGAATCTGAGGAAGGCAAAGGGGCCACGTTCTGGTTTACAATACCGGTGAAGAAGGAGACAGGAGACAGGAGGCAGGAGACAGAATGAAGGATATTTTGCCGAATGTAATCACGTTCGTTTGATGAGATTGTCTGTCTTGATTGGAGAATGGGGATGACAAAAGAACCCGCCAAACGGTTTGAGGATCTGATCGTCTGGCAAAAAGCGCATCAATGGGTGCTTGCGATCTATCGATATAGTGAAAAGTTCCCGAAGCAGGAAGTATATGGATTAACGGCCCAGTTAAGACGAGCCGCGTTT
>JASLOY010000774.1 GCA_030745255.1 Vicinamibacterales bacterium | reverse complement strand
CGATTAAGTACCTAGGAGTACAAGCATGACATACGTAATTGCGGAACCCTGCGTGGATGTGCAGGACAAAGCGTGTGTAGACGTTTGCCCTGTCGATTGCATCTATGAGATTCCGGATGACGGTAATACCGAGCACGGTGGCGTGGCGGAAGAAGGCCGCCAGGGCATGCTCTACATCCATCCGGACGAGTGCATCGATTGCGGCGCTTGCGAGCCGGTGTGTCCTGTGGATGCCATTTTTATGGATGAGGAAGTTCCAGAAAAATGGACGGCGTTCACCGCCTATAACTATGCGTTGTCAGGAGTCGATTACCCGTAGGTGATACTTAGCACTTCTACTCCTAGAGTTTAAACTCGACAAAAGAAAAGGCCGGAGAGGATGCGCTCTCCGGCCTTTTCTCATTTCATCTAAACCAATCCTGACTTAAACCGGTTCCTCGTCAAACTGCACTTCGAGCGACTCAACTACGGGTTCGCTCCGGTAACGTCGCACAGCAGCAAACGCTTCAAAGCTGAGCCAGATTCCGATGACGAATAGTACGCCGCCAACTGTTAGTAGTAGCCAAGACTGATC
>JASLOY010000773.1 GCA_030745255.1 Vicinamibacterales bacterium | reverse complement strand
GCGCGGCAGGTGGGAGTGCCCCACATCGTGGTGTTCCTCAACAAGGTGGACATGGTGGATGATCCGGAACTGCTGGATCTGGTGGAACTGGAAGTGAGAGAGCTGCTTTCGAAGTACGAGTTTCCGGGCGATGACATTCCGATGGTGCGGGGCAGTGCGTTGAAAGCCTTGGAAGGGGATGGAGATCAGGAGGCCCAGATTCTGGAGTTAATGGCGTCGATCGATGACTACATTCCGGTACCGGAGCGGGACGTGGACAAGCCGTTTTTGATGCCGATCGAGGATATTTTCACGATCAGCGGACGTGGGACGGTGGTGACGGGACGAGTGGAGCGCGGGATCGTGAAGGTCGGCGAAGAGATGGAGATCGTGGGAATCCGGGACACGATGAAGAAAGTGGTGACGGGAGTGGAGATGTTCCGCAAACTGCTGGATGAGGGGCAGGCGGGAGACAACGTGGGATTGCTGCTGCGGGGAACGGACAAGGACGACGTGGAACGAGGCCAGGTGGTGGCAGTGCCGGGAAGCATCATGCCGCACAAGAAGTTCAAGGCGGAGGCCTACATCTTGACCAA
>JASLOY010000772.1 GCA_030745255.1 Vicinamibacterales bacterium | reverse complement strand
TCCCCGACCTGGCACGGGGTGGCTGGCACGGGCCGATCCGATCGGCGTACGGGACCCATCTGGTCCGCGTAGTCGCGCGGACCGAGCCCCGAACACCTTCGTTCACTGAACTGCGCGACCGCGTCGTCGAGGATCTCGTCGCCGAGCGGCGTCGCGAGCAGAACGAGGCGGCGTTGGACGAGCTGCGAGCGCGGTACGAGGTCCGGATGCCGCAGGCGAGCGCCGCCAGGCTACAGTAGCACCCGGCACACGAGCAGGCTGCGGAAAGACGTCAGCCAGGGCGCGCACGTGCGCGCCCCGCCGGCGCGGTGTGGGGCGTTGGGGCCCCACAAGCGCGGGCGTGGGGTTCGGGGCGCAGCCCCGTGTACACATGAGACACCACCTGGCCACCGTCGGAGCGGCGATCTGTCTCGCCGGAATCCTGGGAGCGACCGCGGCCCGCGCCCACGAGGTTCGACCAGCCTATCTGGAGCTGACGGAAATGTCAGCGGGACGCTTCGAAGTGCTTTGGAAGCAGCCGATTCTCCCGAGTGCGGATCCGGATCTCGCGCTGCGGCTACCGCTGGAGCCCAGGTTCGA
>JASLOY010000771.1 GCA_030745255.1 Vicinamibacterales bacterium | reverse complement strand
GTGAGAGCCCTCGGCGCGATTGTTCGCGTACGGGTCGGTGCTGTGGACGACGGACGGCATCACAATTCTGTGCGCCGCTGAGTAGCTGCGCAGCTTGTCCGTGATCAGACGGCGGGGCAACCGGCCCTGTCCCTTCAACACCTTGCGGAAGAATCGAATCGCCGCTCGGCGATCGCGCCGTGATTGGACCAGGATGTCAAGGATGTCGCCGTCCTGGTCCACGGCCCGCCAGAGGTATTCGCGTCGCCCTTGAATCGTCGCGAAGACTTCGTCCAGATGCCAGGTGTCACCGAGGCGGCCACGGCGGCGCCGCAGCGTGCGCGCATACGCCGGGCCGAACGTCAGACACCATTGCCGGATGGTCTCGTAGGTGACCGTGATTCCTCGCTGTGCCAAGAGGTCCTCCGCATCGCGGAAGCTCAGAGAAAAGCGGTGATACAGCCAGACGGCGTGACTGATGATTTCGGGCGGGAATCGATAGCCGTGATAACTGAGGAGCCGGTTAGTCATCGCGCAACTCTGCCAGCCAGGGCCTCAACCTGACAATGCCACGCCTCCAGCTGAATGTTGCCCTGAATGG
>JASLOY010000770.1 GCA_030745255.1 Vicinamibacterales bacterium | reverse complement strand
GAGGTGTTGTTCAACGGTGTCGAGATCGATCGCTGCGCCCATGCCGATCCGTGGCCGACCGAGGGCCCGACCGTGCTCTTCGTCGGTCGGCACGAACCCCGCAAGGGGCTCTCCGTCCTCCTCGATGCGCTGCAGCAGCTCCCGGACGACGTCAGGGTCTGGGTGGCGGGCGACGGCCCCGAGACCCATGAACTCCAGCAGCGCATGGCCGGTGACCCGCGGGTCGAATGGCTCGGCCGCATTGACGAGCAGGAGAAGCTCTCCCGGATGCGGGGCGCCGACGTCTTCTGCGCTCCGTCGCTACGTGGTGAGTCGTTCGGCGTGGTGCTACTCGAGGCGATGGCGGCCGCCACGCCGGTGGTGGCCGGCGACATCGCCGGCTACTCACGCGTGGCCCGACCGGACAGCGAGGCGGTGCTGGTGCCGCCATGTGACGCCCCTGCCCTCGCCGTGGCCCTGGAGAAGGTGCTCGGCGAGCCGGGGTTGCGCGACGACCTCGTCGCCAACGGCCTCGCCCGTGCCGAGGAGTTCTCGATGCGACGCCTGGCCGACCGGTACCTCGAGGCCTACGAGAGCGTCC
>JASLOY010000076.1 GCA_030745255.1 Vicinamibacterales bacterium | reverse complement strand
GTCACGGGACACCTCGTGAACGATGTCCTCGAGGCCCTCGTCGTAAACGTTCAGACGGTTATTCTCGACGGTTCGGTCTCGTTGGTGACAGCGCCGTGCCCATCCGCCGCATTCATGGTTGAAGAGACCCAGGTGTCAACCGACCTCGCGACCCGATTCGTCGATGGCAGCTGCGCTGACATCGGCGACGGAGTGCGCGTCCACGTCACGGGAGTCGTGGCTGTTGGCGGTATGCGCGCCCTCGAAGTGAGGCTCCAGGAGCCTGTCGTCAGCGTTCGCGGTAACATCCTCGACCTGACCGGCGCCTGCCCGGCCGTGGGCTTTGCCATCAACAGCACACCGGTGGCGACCTCCACCACCACGGTCTTCACTGGCGGCGCGTGTGCCGATCTCCTCGAAGGGGTGTCGGTAGAGGCCACGGGCCGGCTGGTCGCCGGCACACTCGGCGCCGAGTCGATCACGCTCGATATTGCCAAGACTGGCCAGACCCAGTCGAGTTCGATCGAGGGCATGCTCGACTCGGTAAGCGGCCTGCCACCGAAGCTTGTGCTGCTCGTCGACGGCGCCACCGTTCGGACCAACGCGAACACCCGCGTCATGCGACGTGGGGACGCCCAGGCGCTTGTCGATTTGGTGGCTGGTCAGCGGGTGCACGTCGTCGGTGACCGGTTTCCCGATGGCGTCATCGCCGCGCGCAAGATCCAGATCAAAGCCGACGCGGCGAGCGGCCGTGTTGTGCTCGAGGGCAAGGTCAGCGGCCTCCGCGGCGACTGCCCGACGGTGACTTTCGTGATCAACGGCGTGCAAATTGTCACCAACGAGCTGACGACGTTCAACGGAAGCCCGTGCGCCACGCTGCAGAATGGGCAACGGGTCACGGTCAGTGGCCTGGCCCAAGCGGACGGAACGGTCGCGGCGGGAACCCTCGACGCCGAACCCTCAAAGAGGCACGACGGGGACAGTGACGACGACGAAGAGCAGGACGGCAATGGAAGCGGGCAGGGAAAGGGGAAGAAACCCAACGGTGACGACGGGGACGTTGATGAGGACGAAGACGAGGACGACTCAGCGGACGACGAGGAGGAGGAGGTCGAGGACGGCGAAGGCGATGAGAGCCCCAAGGGGAACGGTAAAGGCAAGGGAAGAGGAAGGAACCCCGACGGAGACGATGAGGACGAGGGTGGGGACGAAGACGACGAGGACGAGGAGGAAGAAGACGCAGACGGCGGAGACGATGAGACTCCCAACGGGAAGGGAAAGGGTAAGGGTAAGGGCAAGAAAAAGTGAGCGCTCGGACACATCGGCGCCCGGGCCTTCATCTCAAAGCCGAAGGCGCCGCAACTGTCACCGCGAGGCTACGGCCCGGGCGAGAGCGACCAACGTTGCCAGAGCGACACCTCCCTCTACTCGCACGCGTCCGCCAGTAAGCGATCCTCCTCGTTGATGGAATCCAACCTCAGGCAGCTCGTCGGCCGGTTCCCGCTGGGGCCTGGGTGTCATGTGGGCGCCACACCCTATCGGTAGTCACTCCGGTCTGTGCTCCCTGCCGGCCTCAAGCCTCGAGCCGTTAAGCCGATTACCCTGAGTAAGACCAGTTGCGTATCGAACCCAGCGGTGCCCTTCAAACAGAACGGCTCCGTGAACGGCGCCAACCAGATTCAGTCAATCCTTCCCTCGGCGGAGTCGGGGGACTAACATTTTCGGACGTGCACGTCCGACTCCAGGGACTGCAGCACACGCGCGAGCCGCTCGGAAGTCCGGGTCGGTCTGAGAGGCTTGACCAAAAAGTCGGCGATCCCTAGCGCGATCGCCCGATCGACGACGTCCGCTCCGTCGTCGACGGACACTAGCACGACCGGCAGCGATTGGTGGGGGCCGGAGCGCCGGATTTCCCCCAGCGTCTCGAGTCCCCCCTTGACCGGCATGTGCACGTCGAGCAACAGCAGCGAGTACTGTCGCTTGTTCAACTGCGCCAGTGCCTCCACACCGTTCTCGACCGCGGTGACCGCGCACTTGAGGTCGCTCAACAGCCCCGCGAGCAGAGTCCGGGTTGTCGAATCACCGTCCGCGATGAGCACCCTCACTGGCATGCCATCCCCTTCGGGCCTCCCTTGCGGCCCGGATTCGGAGTCTCGTGACCTGCCACAGATCCGTCACTGACTGAATCGGCACGTACGAGCCATGCGTGAGCGAGGACCGGGTATTCGCTGAAGCCGATTGAGCGGTGAAGGAATGCCAGTCCCCAGGCCCGGGGTATGCTCTGGCTGTCATGCAATCACCCATCAGAAATGCGGTCCCTGATCCCCCGCCAGCCGAAGGGTTTCGCAGGCTGCCGAATCGCGCCCGCGCATGCCGCTGACCGTCATCCTCGACATGGACGGGCTCATGCTGGACACCGAGCCGATCTCTCTGAGAGTGTGGCAGGAGGCCGGGGCGGAACTGGGATACGAGCTGACCGATGACCTGTGTGCCCGGACAATCGGGCTCGACGCCACGGCGACGGGACGCCTACTCTCGCAGCACTTCGGCCCGACGTTCCCTGCCGCCCGGGTGGCCAGTCGAGCCGTCGAACTGTACTGGACGCGGCTTGGGGTAGACGGCGTGCCGCACAAGCCCGGGCTACAGGACTTCATCCGCTTCCTGGACCAGCGCCGCATCGCGAAGGCGGTCGGCACCTCGACCGGCACCGAGCTGGCAAGACGGGTGCTCCGAGCTGCGGGCGTGCTCGATCACTTTGACACCGTCGTCGGGAGTGACCAGGTCGACCGTGGCAAGCCGGCACCTGACATCTTCCTGACCGCAGCCAGGCATCTGGACGCACCGCCGTCTGACTGCCTGGTCCTGGAAGACTCGGACCCTGGAATCGAAGCGGCCGTGGCTGCCGGCATGACGCCGATCCTGGTTCCGGATCTCAAAGAGCCAGCCCCAGCGACCCGCCGCCTCGCCTATGCCGTGGTCGACTCGCTGACGGCCGCACGCCCGATCATCGAGGAGATGTTCGCCGCAAAGGTCGTGAACGGCTAGACCGAAAGAGCCCGGAGGCGTCGTCCTCCGCACCCTGGCCGATCACAAACGGTTCACCCTCGGCACGTTCTGTCGGGATTGCGACCGGAGCGTGCCGTTAGACCACCAGGCGCAGGCGGATCGATTTCGGCGGAACGTACTGCTCGCGGAAATCAGGCGCCGGCTGTGGGCGTCGAAGCGCTGACGGTTACACGTACAGGCGCAACCACCCGAAATCTGGTGTCTAACGGAAACAGAAGGATTCGACGAGTGTCGGGGGGAGTCCCGACTTGAGCCATGCCGCGCCGGAAAAGAGAGGTCGTTCAGGTGGTCCATGTGGAGTATGACGCGGTCCCGCTCGCAACACACGAGGTGACCGACGCGGTGGCCGCGGATCTGGCCACAACCAACCCGAAGAAGCGCCCGATGAGTGAAGCGGCCAAGGCGGTCATGTCCAAGGCGATGAAGGCGTACTGGGCGAAGAAGCGGCGGGCCGCCAAGCGGAAAAAGGGGTAACCGCCCGCACGCTGGCCCGTCTGCTGCTGCAGCGTCAGGGGGGCGAGGGTGATCTTGGGGCACGAGCAGACGGCTGTGTCGGACGGGTACATGCGGGACGAGGATCCGCCATTAGCGGGCGGCGGCGACGGTCACAATGACCGTCGTGACGCCTGCCGTCGTCGCCACGTCGGTCACCTCCATGAGCTGGCCGTACCGCCAGTCGCATCTCGTCCGGCGTGCGATCGGCCAGGGCGCTATGCGGACGTACCGCATTGTAGTCGCCGCGCCAATGATCTAGATGTCGCTGTGCATCTGACAGCGAGATGAACTGCTGGGTGTTCAACCCCTCGTCGCGCAGTCGCCCATTGAACGATTCGACAAATGTGTTCTCAACTGGCTTACCGGGGCGAATGAACGCCAGCACCGACACTTTGTGAGGAGTCCCGATGAGGCTGCTCGACGCGACGGGGCACCCGCTGAAGCCGATCGCCTACTCCTGAAGATCCCGCCACGGACCCGCCACCCGCGCTCGCTTCATGACGCCCGTCATAGCGAGGTCGGGCAGCGTCACACAAGATCGCGATGCCTCCCAGCCGCCGCTGTCGCGGCGAGTACGGCGGTGCCTCGCATCTGCTCCACCGATCCAGTAGGTGACGCACGTGCGTTCGGAGAAACTCATGAATAGCCTCGTCGTACGAATAACGCTCGTGTCGACCGTCGTGCTTGCGGTCGCGGCGGCACCCGTGAGCACCCAGAAGGGGCGCAAAGCTCCCAGGGCTCAACTCATCATCACCTCGGCCACGGTGCTGACTGACCCAGTGCTGGAGAAGAACTTCCTGGTCATCACCGGATTCAATTTCGCCAGTGAGGCGCCGCTCGTCACACTCGGGCTCGTTCCCGTTGCGGTCGTTTCTGCTGGAGCCACCGGCATCACAGCTGACGTGACTGGCGTAGCTCCGGGGTCGCATCTGCTGACGGTCTCCAGGGGACCGTCGACGACCGATGTCGGCGTGTTTGAGGTCATGATAGGGGCCGTCGACCCACCCGGACCTACCGGTAACGACGGTGAGGACGGCGCTGGCTACACTTTACTGTCAGATGGTGAGGAGCCGTGAGACCCGCATCTTCTCGACGGAAGAAGCGGCGTACAAATGGTGTGATCTTCGGGACTGGCGCCAACGTGCCGGGCGTTTCTTGTCTCTGGAACCAGTGGCAACTTTCCGCCGGGTCCTTCTGACGCCACTCTACTGTGGAGTCACTCCTGCCTCCTCCAGCCGTACGACACCGCCTGAATGGCCGTGAGTGGACAGAATACCGACCGCGTGTTGTGCGAGTCATCCCTTTCGGTCCACCTTGCACCAACTGTAGGTAGCAGCCTGTCTGTCCCGCCCCGGTGCCGCACATGACGGTTTCCACCGGCGCCCACCTTGAACTCCTTGCTGAGGAGATACTCGTACTCGTCGATCCTGAACGAGTCGTCCTCTACCGGGTGCCATTGTCCATCCGCCAACAGTACATCCTTCACGCAATGAACATCGATTGCCAGGCTCATCGTGTTGGTCTCCCTGTTCTGAATCCCATTAGCCCGCTTGCTTCTGCTGCTTTCGGGCAGGAGACTCACCTACTCCAGGCGGAGCGGCTGCTGGTGGGGTATCACCAGGCGGCCGTTCCGGACACCCCTGATTCATTGACACACTGAATGCTGGTTGCGGGGGGGGGATTTGAACCCCCGACCTTTGGGTTATGAGCCCAACGAGCTACCAGACTGCTCCACCCCGCGCCACATTGTGACCACGCCGCCTTGGTGCGGTCAAACACTTTACGCTCCGGTGCGAGTTGCCGGCGTGGCAGGCGCCTCGGTTGAAACTGTCTATCCCGCGGGAAGCAGCCCTCACGTTTTCGCCATTCACTGTCCCAACTTGGAACACACGCTCCTATGGTCTCATGCACCAATAGGTTCAATGCACTGATATGCAGAGGCATATAGGGACTGTATGTCCCTTTAAAGAACTTTCAATCATCAAAACGGGTCGCCATATGCCCGGCCCGGTCTTTGCTCAACAACTCTATGCCGATGCCATGCTTTCCGGGCATCGAGGGGAGACGGCTGGCACCAAGCCACTCTCCCCACGGTCAGTCCCAGGCCCGTCTTCTCGGCCAGAGAGGGAGTTACATGACCCACGACGAAGCGAAGCAGGTCACGCAGTTCCTGGTGAACGCCCGCCCTCTGGACAAGATGGATGCGGTGCTCCCATCCGTTTCGCGGCCCAATGTCGGGCTCACCATGGCGCCTCCCGAGCATGGACCTCACGCTGTGGCGTATGGCGATGCGGCTTCGACCCACACATGTGGCGAGGGCGCCTCATCGACCAATTCCGACACCTGACCGACATCAACGAATGCGAGCGCGTGACCGCCGCTTGGGCGGTCGGCCACATCAAGCGCCACACCGTCAGGCTCACCCATGGGCAGCACCAGGCAAATCGCTACGCGCACGTCGTCGGCCGAGGACACGATTCTCGTCGTCGACGACAACGATGATATCCGCGCTCTCGTGCGGGACATCCTGACCAGCCATGGATTCTCGGTTCTGACCGCTACGGATGGCCGTAACGCGGTCGACCTCTTTCGCCGGTGCTCAGGCGAGATCACTGCCGTCCTGCTTGACATGACGATGCCTGAGCTTGGCGGCGAAGCGGCACTCAGAGCACTTCGTTCGATCGACTCCACCGTCAAGGTGGTGCTGATGAGCGGCTATCCCGAGCACACCGCTGCCCAACGGCTGGTCAGTCAAGGGCTGGCCAGCTTCCTCGAGAAACCGTTTCTCCCAGACGGGCTCTTACACGCGCTCCGAGAACTCCGACCGGCAGCCTGAGAGGGACCCGTGGGCCTCTTGGCCCGATTGCCGCCCGGCTTCCTGCACGCGAGATCTGTTCGACACTCAGCGCAAACACCCTCGGGAAATTCGTTTACAATGCCGCCCGGGTATCGCGCATTCTCACCCACCCGTTCGTGCACGCCTGATGATCCGTCCGATTCTTCGCTACGGCGCCGACGCGCTCCATAGCACCGCGAAACCGGTCGATGACTTCGGCGTGGAGCTGCAGACGCTCATCGACGACATGATCGAGACAATGTATGCGGCCCCCGGTGTCGGTCTTGCCGCGCCGCAGGTTGGCGTCGCGCTCCGGCTCTTCGTCGTCGACTCTTCGTCCGGGCAATCGACGAGCGACCTGCACGTCCTGGCCAATCCGGAGGTCGTCGAGCAGGTGGGCTCCCAGAGTGAAGAAGAGGGCTGTCTCAGCCTCCCCGGGTTCACTGCACGGGTCGTGAGGCCGACACGCGTGGTGCTCAAGGGGCTGGACCGCGACGGGACTCCAATCCAGCTGGAGGGCGAGGGTCTCGAGGCTCGCGTCTTCCAGCACGAACTCGACCATCTCGACGGCAGCCTGTTCGTCAACCGTCTGCACGGCATCAGACGCGACCAGATCGTCCGCCGAGTGCGCAAGCTGCAACGCACGGGGAAGTGGTGAGAATCGCTTTTTTCGGTACGCCGGCATTTGCCGTTCCCTCCCTGGACCGGCTCATCGAAGCCGGCGAACAGGTCGTGACGGCAGTCACGCAACCCGATCGCCCACGGGGACGTGGGCAACGGCTGCAACCATCCCCCGTCAAGACTGCCGCCCTGGCGCATGGCATCCCGGTACTGCAGCCAGCGCGGGCAGGCGACCCAGCGTTCGCTGCAGCGCTGGCCTCTCGCAGCGCCGACTTGGGGGTGGTGGCGGCCTACGGCAAGCTTCTACCAGATGCGATCCTCCACACGCCCCGTCACGGGACGATCAACGTACATGCGTCGTTGCTGCCCCGTTATCGCGGTGCGGCCCCAATCCATCGCGCCATCATTGCTGGAGAACGTGAAACCGGGATTACGATGATTCGGCTGGTTCGGGAAATGGACGCCGGTCCCATGCTGGCCCGTGCCGTGCGTGCCATTGCCGACGACGAGACGAGCGACGTCGTCGAGCGCGCACTCGCCGAGTTGGGCGCCACGCTGCTGGTGTCGACCGTTCGTCAGATCGCTTCCGGACAGGCCGAGGAGCAGCCGCAGGACCATTCGCTGGCGACGTTCGCCCCACGCCTGACCAGAGATGACGGTCGCATCGACTGGACCCGACCAGCGCAGGCCATTCACAACCTCGTCCGAGGCTTGCATCCATGGCCGCACGCGTTCAGTTTCCTCGCCGGTGCCCGGCTTCTGATTCACCGCACCGAGGTCGCCCACCCGAGTGTTCCTGATGCAGCGCACGCACCCGGTGCGATCGTCGAGGCTCGCGGCGACCGCCTCCGCATCGCCTGTGGCGACGGAACCGTACTGGCTATCCACGACATCCAGCCCGAAGGACGACGACGACTTCCGACGAGGGCGTTTCTGGCCGGGCACCCGGTCGAGCTCCCCGCGTTTCTACAGTCGTCACCAGCCACGCCATGACACCGGCACGACTTGCGGCCTACCGCGTCCTACAAGCGGTGTCCGGCGGCGACGACCTGCCGCAGGCGCTCGCTCGGATCCGAGACACGCTCACCGACGATCGTGACCGCGCGCTGGTCACAGAAATCGCGACCGGCACGCTCCGCTGGCTGGGGGCGCTCGACCGTGTCATCGAGCAGGCCGCCGCGCGACCGCGCCAACGGCTCGACGCAGAGGTTCTAACCGTGCTTCGCCTTGGGGCCTATCAGCTGTTGTACCTTGAACGTGTCCCAGCGGCCGCCGCGGTCAATGAGTCGGTGACGCTGGCGCGTCGGGTCGGCAAATCGAGCGCCTCCGGCCTGGTCAATGCGGTGCTCCGAGGCATCGCCTCTACGGCGCAGTCCCCGCCGCTGCCACCCGAACCAGGACCCTCAGCTCCGCCGGAGGCCCAACTCGCCTACCTCAGTGTCACCTGCTCCCACCCGCGCTGGCTGGTCGAGCGCTGGCTGGCCCGACTTGGCTTCCGTCGCACTGTCGAGTGGGTGCGCTTCAACAACACCCCGCCTCGGTTAACGCTACGTGCCAATCGGCTCCGCACCACGCCCTCGTCGCTTGCGCGACAGCTGGCCGAGCATGGCGTGCGAACCGTGCCGACGAGGTTCGCCGGCGATGGACTGAGGGTCGAGGCCGGGAATCCGCTCCGGACGCCGTTAGCCGACCGCGGTCTCTTCCTCGTCCAGGATGAAGGCAGTCAACTGGTGGCGGAGATGACGGCGGCTCGCCCCGGAGAACGCATACTCGACAGCTGCGCCGCACCCGGCGGAAAGGCAATCGCCATCGCCGCTGCCGTGGGCCAGACCGGGAGACTGGTTGCGAGCGATCTTCGACCGGCGCGCGTGGCGCTACTTCGCCGGACGCTCGAACAGTACGGGGCGGCCGGGGTCCACATCGTGCGGTTGGACCTGTGTCACCCGGCGCCGTTTGGTCCGATCTTCGACTGCGTGCTGGTCGATGCACCCTGTTCCGGTCTCGGCGTCGTGCGCCGGGACCCGGAGATCCGCTGGCGACGCCACAAGCCGGACCTGGCCAAGTTCGCCCGGGTCCAGCGTGCGATGCTCGCGCACGCCTCGCGCACCGTGAGACCCGACGGGAGACTGGTCTACGCCACCTGCTCGAGCGAACCGGAGGAGAACGAGGAGGTAGTAAGCGCGTTTCTGGCCGACCACCCAGACTTCGGGCCGGTCCACCCGGACCAGCTGGTTCCGTCGCTGTCCCAGGGGCTGCGAGACACGGTCGACGACGACGGACGGCTGTCGACCATGCCTGACCTACATGGCCTCGAGGCGTTCTTCGCCGCGATCCTCCGGCGAAGCTCCACTCCCCGTTGTGACGCGCCTGCCGACTTGTAGTATTTTTGAAGACTGGAATGTCCCCAAAGCCACCCGAGCCCACACAAGGGTCACGACCCGCGCGCAGAATCGCGACCAATACCGTCGCTCGGCGCCTGTCTACGCCCGACCCGCCCACAGCGTCTACGCGCCGGGCGCTGTGGAGACGCTGGTCAGTCCGGGTGGCTGTGGTCAGTCTCCTCATCGCCGCCGCCGGCGCCACGTTCGTGCTCTTCGCCGTTGCCGGTCTCCAGGTCGCGTTGCGTTTCCGCGAAGTCGACGTCCCAGATCTCGCCGGTCTGGGGATAGACGAGGCGAGCGCCACCTTGGGCGTGTCTGGTCTCGCCCTCCGGGTCGAGCCACTCTCGAGGATTCACCCGACGATACCGGCCAGACACATCGCCGCCCAGGACCCCGCCGCCGGTCTGACGACCCGGAGCCGGCGCAGCGTGAAGGTCTGGCTGAGCTCAGGCTCGAGCGCCGGTTCGGTACCGGCCCTGGTCGGGCAGTCCGAACGCGGTGCCCGGGCCCGTCTACAGGAGGACGCCCTCGGCCTCAGTCGTATCTCCGAGATGCGCTCGAGTCGCTATCCCAGTGACGCGGTGGTGGCGCAGGAACCGCCGCCATTGGGCTCCGGCACCACCGTGTCGATTCTCATCAACCGGGGCGAGCGCGGCGCCACCTACGTGATGCCTGACCTGATCGGCGTGCACAGTGGCAGCGCCGAGGAGGTCTTGCGCTCGCGTGGGTTTCGAGTGACCGTCGTCGGCGACCATCCCTACCCCGGCGTGCCCCCAAACATCGTCTTGCGGCAGCTTCCGCTGGCCGGGTTCCAGATCGCACACGGCGAGGCGATTTCGTTGGAGGTCAGCCGATGAGCCCACGGCTCGCGCCCTCGATCCTCTCTGCTGACTTTGCGGCGCTTGGCGCCGCGATTGGCGCAGCCGAGGCCGGGGGCGCCGACCTGATTCATGTCGACGTCATGGACGGGCATTTCGTCCCAAACCTGACGATTGGCCCACCGGTGGTGAAAGCGCTGCACCGTATCGCGCGGGTCCCGCTCGACGTTCATCTCATGATCTCTGACCCAGACCGCTACATCGACGCCTTCGCCGATGCTGGCGCCGCGATGATCTCGGTGCATGTCGAAGCCGCACCGCACTTGCATCGCACCATCGCCTACATCAAAGAGCGCGGGGTGCAGGCCGGCGCTGTCCTCAATCCCTCGACGCCGGTCGGGGCGCTTGAGGAGATCGCGCACGATCTCGACTTTGCGCTCGTGATGTCGGTCAATCCCGGGTTCGGCGGCCAGTGCTTCATCAAGGGCAGTGAGGCGAAGATTGCCCGCGT
>JASLOY010000769.1 GCA_030745255.1 Vicinamibacterales bacterium | reverse complement strand
ACAGAAAGGCCGCTCATTGCCGCTGGTTAAGACCGAGATCACCGTCGAGTACAACGTAGTCACCCCGATGCGGGACGGCACGATTTTGCGGGCCGATGTGTATCTGCCGGAGAAGGTGGCGCCGATAGGGGCGATGGGGGTGACCAACCGGAGTAACGGCTTGCCGACGCTCGTCTGCCGGACGCCGTACGACAAATCCCGGGAGCGCGACATCGTGCGCTACCGCGGGCTGGCGTCTAACGGGTACGCCGTTGTTGTGCAGGACAAGCGCGGACGATGGGAGTCGGACGGGCTGTATCGGCCGATGTACGGGTCTGAGTTTGACGACGCCGTGGACGGCTACGACACGATCGAATGGGTGGCCGAGCAGCCGTGGTCCAACGGCAAGGTCGGGACATTTGGCTACTCCTACCCGTCGTGGACGCAGTGGATGCTGGCACCGACCATGCCGCCGCACCTAGTGACGATGTTCGCCGGCGGGATGGGGCCGAAGACAACCGACTGGGAGATGGGTGGCGTGTTCCGACCGGGGCGGGCGCTGCAATGGCTGCTGGGGCTGATAGCGCCGGACACGCAGAAGTGG
>JASLOY010000768.1 GCA_030745255.1 Vicinamibacterales bacterium | reverse complement strand
CTGCCACCGAACCCACCCCGCCGGACACGCGGCACGCAGACCAGCGCCGTCATCGCCGCCCTCGCCGCCGCCGGCGCACTGTCCGCCCTGCCCGACCCGGACTGCGGCGCGATCCACTCCACCCTTCCCGAGGTCCGCGGCGACGGCGAAGGCCCGCTGAGCGCGGTGATCGGGCCGCTCACGCTCGTCCGCGACCTCGCGCACTACTTCCACCTCGCGGTGGGGGCGCAGCGCTGCCGCGTCCCGCGCTTCGGCAACGCGTGCGTCGGGATGTGCGTCGCGCCGATGCCGAAGCTGACGGCGCCGGTCGGCGTCACCGTGACCGTCGACCCGTCGCCCGAGGCGATGCTGCTCCACGGCCAGGGCGTCGTCACCGGGGCGAAGGTCGCCGGCGTCAACATGACCGCGCTGCAGGTCGGCAAGTTCAGCATCTACGGCCCCGGCGCGATCGATTGGAACGGCCGCGTCGCGGACCGCTGGTACATCGACCCGCGCGACCCGCTGACGTGGAACGTCGACAGCGCGCGCCGCCTCGCGAAGCACTACGAAGCCGCCCCGGAGTGGGCGCTGACGGTCATCCTCG
>JASLOY010000767.1:348-584 GCA_030745255.1 Vicinamibacterales bacterium | reverse complement strand
ACGGCAACGTGTTCAGCCGACCGGTACTAATCGGCCGAGGGCTTGGTTACACATCGACGATTGTCCGAGGTGTTCGTGATCGCTGTGGAGTACTGGAGAGGCCCACGGGTCTCCCTTGACAACAGATCGTGCTCCCGCCGCCTCGGCGGCAGGGGGTGCAACGGCTTTCGGTGGCGAAAGCGGTGGGGTCACACCCGTTCCCATTCCGAACACGGCAGTTAAGCCCGCCAGCGCCG
>JASLOY010000767.1:0-338 GCA_030745255.1 Vicinamibacterales bacterium | reverse complement strand
GGCCTCGCCTGAAGTTGGTTTTGGGCCCGGGCGCCGAGGACCCTGTCAACCCATGGTCGGATCAGCCGGGTCGCCGGACCGGATCCGTTCCCACAGCAGTCGCCAGCGGGGGTGGTCGCCGACGGCGAGGTAGCCCGTGTGGGTGGCGACGCCCAGCTGGCCCGTGTCGGGATCGCGGGCGACGATCGAGAGCGTCATCGGGCCTCTTCTCGGGAATGGACACGGACCGGACGAGAGACGCCAGCGGCGGGGATCGGCCGGTTCCTGCCAGGGGCGGTCCCGGTAGTGTCTTGGTCCATGGGCCGCCCACAGGATCGACGCTCGACCGGCCGGGGTGG
>JASLOY010000766.1 GCA_030745255.1 Vicinamibacterales bacterium | reverse complement strand
TGACTACCACGGTCCGATCTGGATCCGACACCCCGTCCACGCCGACCTCGCGGAGCAGGTCGAACACCTGTGCGGCGAAGATGTCGTGCAGGAGGGCCAGGTCGACCTCGGCCATGACGAACTCCCCGGCGGCCACCTGGTCCCGTCCGGCAGCGCGGGCAAGGATGCGCTCGGCGAGGTTCATACCCACGGTGCCGCACCCACCCTCATCCGGCTCCCAGACTCCGACCGCCACACACGTAGAGCGTCTGGCCGGTCACATAGGAGGACTCGTCGGATGCCAGGAACAGTGCAGCGTTGCCGATGTCCTCGGGGGTGCCTATGCGTCGGGCCGGGATGGTCTTGATCAGGCGCTCCTGCACATCCTCCTTGAGCCCCCGGAACAGAGGTGTGTCGACGAGTGCAGGGGCGATGCAGTTGGCGGTAATCCCGTAGCGGGCCATCTCCAGGGCGAGTGAGCGGGTCAGGCTCACGACGGCTCCCTTGGAGGCCGCATAGTTGGTCTGTCCGGGTCCACCCAGCCATGCACGTGACGTGATGTTCACGATCCGACCTGATTCCTGTTCCATCATGTGGGGGGCCACC
>JASLOY010000765.1 GCA_030745255.1 Vicinamibacterales bacterium | reverse complement strand
GCGCCCGAGGTGGGCCCGAGCCTGGCCGAGGCAGGCCTCCTCGACCCCGTGGAGCCGGATCTGCTCCAGGACCCAGGGCAGCTCCGCCTCCCCGCCCTGGTGCAGGATGGCCGCGTCGAGGCGGGCCCGATCTGGCGGGTCGAGGTGCTCTCGCAAGATGAACACCGGCAGGGTCGTCTTGCCTTCGGCCAGGTCGGTGCCGGGCCGCTTCCCGAGGAGCCTCTCGTCGCCGACGTAGTCGAGGATGTCGTCGACGATCTGGAACGCCAGGCCCGCCTCCAGGCCGAACCGTGAGAGCTCCTTCACGCGCTCCGGCGGAGCTTCGACGCTCAGGGCGCCGGCCGTCGCCGACCTGCGCTTCATCGGCGACCTGGGTCGCCGCGAGACCCTCGACACGAGGGGTGTCGTCGTGGCCGGCCGCTCCCTCGCCGTGTTCGACCTGAACGAGCTGATACCCGACTCGGCGGTGGTGTCGGCAAGCGTCGATGCCCGGGTCGGCCAGGTGGTCGTGGCACGCCTCCAGGTTGGCGACCTGCCCACCTCGGACACCGGTGGTGCCGGGGGAAGCACCGGCCTGGCCGTCACCCC
>JASLOY010000764.1:345-592 GCA_030745255.1 Vicinamibacterales bacterium | reverse complement strand
CGGCCGCTGGAAGAGAAGATGACTCTTTTCTGGCACGGGGTGTTCGCCACAGGGTGGACCAAGAGCGAGCATACTCCAACAATGGTCGAACATATCCAGATGTTGCGTTCAATATGCATGGCGAACTTCAGGACGTTGCTCAGTGGGATTTCCCACGACCCGGCGATGATCTTCTGGCTCGACAACAACGAGAACCACGGCTCATCGATAAACGAAAACTACGGTCGAGAAATCCTCGAATTGTTCT
>JASLOY010000764.1:0-335 GCA_030745255.1 Vicinamibacterales bacterium | reverse complement strand
GAAGACGACATCAAGAATACCGCCCGGGCTTTCACGGGCTGGTCTTTCGAGCAACCGCTCCCGCTGTACCCGTTCGGCCACTTCGGATCGAAGTTCGTTTTCAGAGCCGAAGACCACGACGACGGCGAAAAGACGTTCCTGGGCCATACGGGGAATTTCGACGGCGAGGACATAATCGACATCATCGCCCAGCAGGAGGCGACGGCGCGGTTCATCGGACGGCACCTGTACAACTTCTTTGTTGCTGACGAAGCCCAGGTCCCGGCGTGGAGCATCGAGCCGCCGGTCGATCCTGAAGCCATCGACGATCTGGTCAAAACGTGGATGGATTCCGA
>JASLOY010000763.1 GCA_030745255.1 Vicinamibacterales bacterium | reverse complement strand
ATAGAAAAGCTACAACTGGACGAAACCCTAGAACCGGAGAGTCAATTCAAATCCCAGCGTCTAAAAGACCAAAATTTACTGTAGGAAAAGCGCTTAAAGAAGCTGTGA
This sequence comes from Vicinamibacterales bacterium, assembly GCA_030745255.1. GTDB lineage: Bacteria > Acidobacteriota > Vicinamibacteria > Vicinamibacterales > UBA8438 > NP936. The sequence continues at coordinate 496 of JASLOY010000763.1, read as the reverse complement.
ATGTAAATGTAGCAGAATAGTATTTATAAGATTTTTTCTTGCACCGGCTGTTAAATATCTTTAACAGCCGGTTTTGTTTGGGTGTTTAGCTCAGTTGGTAGAGCATCTCGTTTACACCGAGAGGGTCGGGAGTTCAAGTCTCTCAACACCCACCAAAAACGCGGGAGTAGTTCAGTTGGTTAGAACGCCGCCCTGTCACGGCGGAGGTCGCGGGTTCGAGTCCCGTCTCTCGCGCCATTAACTTCATCTTCTTCAGCACTGTATGTTTTGCATTTTTTAAGATATGTATTAATTAATATTTTTTTAGGCGTATATAATGTCATCTTTTCTTTCTGAATATTTACCAATATTATTTTTTTTATTTATAGGAATTGGTATAGCAATAGGTATGACAGCTATCTCATTTATTATTGGTGAAACAAAACCTGATAAAGAAAAATTGTCTGCATATGAATGTGGATTTGAAGCATTTGATGATGCTAGAGGTAGATTTGAT
>JASLOY010000762.1 GCA_030745255.1 Vicinamibacterales bacterium | reverse complement strand
GACTAACAGGATCTATACCCCTGACATCTGCCAAAACTTCAAGGCCTGGTATATCCTGAACCTTAAAACCTATTATTGCCAGATCCATCTTTCTTTCTTCCAGGATTGCAAATGCAACCTTGGCATTCAGGGCAACTTCCGTTTCAAAACCGTGTAACTCAAAAAAATCTCTAAGCTCGTCAACAGTTTCTCTTGCATCTGCAATTATTAAGATCCTGGTAATGTTCATTTTATTAAATATTCTTTTGATAAAGCTCTAACAAATTCAAATGGTGGAGGCGGCGGGAGTCGAACCCGCGTCCCAGAGTATTTCAGCAAAAGCGTCTACACACATAGTCTGTCTTTTAATTTCGCTGTTTTAAATGCCGACAGACAGACCTTCAAAACAACTATCTCAAATTAAAGTTTCGCCAAGCCTCCTTTGAGCAAAAAGGATTAACTATCCTGCTATTTTTCGCCTATTCAACCCCGCAGGAAAGAATTGAAAAGACGCGGCCGTTTTTACGCAGCCAATGCTAACTCATTATCAGCATTTAAAGTTTTTGCCAGGTTTTTTATGAGGCCGCCTGACAACCTCAGAGTGCAACTTTTGCATCCAGTTACCC
>JASLOY010000761.1 GCA_030745255.1 Vicinamibacterales bacterium | reverse complement strand
TCGGCAGCGCGTTGTCGGAGATCCTGTTTCCCCCCAGCATTGATCCGGTCGGTTCGGAAATACGTATTCGAGGGATCCTCTTCGAAGTTATAGGGGTATTCCAAGAGAAGGGGGTCGCAGCCGCCGGTAGAGGAAACCTAGACGAGCAGGTGTGGATCCCCTTGTCGACCTCGCAATGGCGTGTCTTTGGGAGCGATCGTATCAACAACATCCAGGTAAAGATCGCCAGCGAAAACTTGATGACAGCAGCGATGGCCGAAATCGAGGCAGTCATTCGTCGCGAACACCGCCTGAGTCCCGACGCAGAGAGCGACTTCCGAATCGATGCAGCGACAACTTACCTTGAGGTCATTCAGGAAAGCAGAGAAACGTTCACGATGTTGCTTGCCGGGATTGCCGCCGTTAGTTTGGTGGTCGGGGGTATTGGCATCATGAACATCATGCTGGTGTCGGTTACCGAGCGCACCCGCGAGATCGGCATCCGCAAGGCTTTGGGCGCCAAGCCGCGCCATATCCTCGGTCAATTTCTCGCCGAGTCCGTGGTGCTGAGCATGGCCGGTGGCGTACTGGGGATTCTCGCCGGCATCGGCTTCGGGCTGGCTATC
>JASLOY010000760.1:332-606 GCA_030745255.1 Vicinamibacterales bacterium | reverse complement strand
ACGAGCACTTCGCTCTGCCAGGCTGCGCGCCCGACGGCGTCGATCTGCTTACCGGCACGCTGGGCAAGGCACTTGGCGGCGCAGCCGGAGGCTACGTCGCCGGGCCTCGCGACGTCATCGACCACCTCGTCCAGCGCAGCCGCCCGCAGCTCTTCTCGAACGCGCTGCCGCCAACGGTCGCCTGCAGCGCCGCGAAGGCGATCGAGGTCCTCGAGCGGGAACCCGAGCGCGTGGCCAAGCTCCACGCCAATGTCGACCTGATGCGGGCCGGCCT
>JASLOY010000760.1:0-322 GCA_030745255.1 Vicinamibacterales bacterium | reverse complement strand
AAGCAATCCGTCTCTCGAAGCGATTGCTCGATCTCAAGGTCTTCGTCACCGGTTTCGGCTTCCCCGTCGTACCCGAGGGCACCGCGCGCCTGCGCGTTCAGATGTCGGCAGCGCACACCCCAGAGCAGATCGAGGAGGCGCTCGCCGCCTTTCGAACGGTCGCAGCCGCGCGATAGCCGCGCGGACCACGGCCGACGCGACCCCCGCCTTGTCATTGGTCGGGCACGACCATACACTGCTGGGATTGCTCGATTCGTCAATCTAGGGAGTCAGATGCGCAACTCACTTTCACTGGTGTCGCTGCTGTCCGTCTTGCTGCCAA
>JASLOY010000075.1 GCA_030745255.1 Vicinamibacterales bacterium | reverse complement strand
GGCGAAGACCTCCCGCAACCGCCGATGTAGAGTAGGTGGCGACAGTTCTTGAGCAACAGATGCAGACAAACTCGCGCCGCGTCTTCGGATTCGGACTCGTCCTGACTTTGCTGGTGGCGGCGGTCGCGGCCCCGCTGGCTGCGGCACAACCGACCACCGTGTTCCACGGCCGACCCGGCCTGAAGATCAGCGAAGGCGGTATGGAACGGGTGCCGACCATGCTCAACGAGGCGATCGGTGCGACGCTCGAGGTCGTCATTACCGAGGAAAACGGTCGGTACTTCTGGGCCTCGCGACAGAACACGGAAATGGGTGCTGTCAGCAACAGCGCGTTCACCACCTTCATCGCGCTCAACGGGAGCGGCTATGTGCGAGTCAAGAGTGAGAACATCGCCGAGACCGGCTTCCGTGTGACACCCACCGAACAGCGGTTCGACTATGTGGAGCACATCCCGCTTGGGCTGAACAGCGTCATCTATTACGGGAACAGACTCGAACCGGAGCCACCACTGGCCACGGCCGCACCCACGCCACGGTGACTGTCGCCCCACGGCATCAGCCGCCGTAGTAGGTGTCTTTGCCGAGGTCGCGGAGCGCGAGCGTTACGTCGTCCAGCCGTTCGGGAGGCGTCTGGGACACGCCGGCATCGACGACTTCACCCACGAACACCGAGTGGTCTCCTTTCTCCACCGTGTCGACCAGCGAACACTCGACGTAACCCGGCGCGCGCTCGAGCACGGGCGCGCCGGTGCTGCCGGCCCGGAACGGCTCGCCACCAAGTGTCTGCCCCTCAGGCGTCACCGGCTTGAAGAACGTGTAGGCCGCCGCCTGCTGATCCTTGCCGAGGACGTTGAGGGCAAACGCACCCGCCGCTTTGATCACCTCGTGTGGACCTGATCCGACCTTCACCCCCACGACCACCAGCGGGGGCTTGAACGAGACCTGGGTGACCCAATTGACTGTCCCCGCCGCGACCCGCCCGTCCGGCGTCTGACCGGTCAGCACATACAGACCATATGGGATCATCCGCAGGACACTCTTCTTGTCGTTTTCATCCATGACGCATCTCCGTTGTTAGAGGATCGATGGCAGATAGGGAAGCGCGTGGCCCACCAGGCGACCCGGACTAGTCGAACTCTCGGCGGCTGAACACACGCGGCAGACTCCGATCGGCGTACTTGTCGGCCACCTCTCGCACACGCGCGACGAGCTGACCGCGCGTCGCGCGGAGCTCCGCCACTTCCCGTGCAAATCGACCCAGTCGCAGGTGCGTCACCGTGGCAAGTGTCAGGTTTGCCTGTATCTCGACGATCTTGACGAACGCGAGAAAACTCAGTGGCAGCGCCGTTATGACCGCCAGGCCCCACCAGATTCCGGTACCGAGACCGATCAGGGTCCCCACGCCGACGTAGACCACCGGCAGCAGCAGCACGACCGTTATTACTTTCAGCGTTGCCACGTCGTCCTGGTCGTAGCTCAGACGCTCGCCGGCGGTCATCGCGACCCATCCGACCGGCAGATGGAACAGCGCGCCCGGTAGCGCCAGCGGCAGCAGGGCGACCACGGCGAGGCTCCGCCAGAGCACCCCTTTCCAAGCGTCAAGCACACCAACCGACTCGCGAAGGTGGTGGTCTCTGAGGCCGAGCAGATCGAGCCGAGCCTGATAGCGCTCCACATCGTTGCGGAACCGCTGCATGTCCGGCTCGCCGGCGGTGGCCAGATACCGCTCCACGAAACGGCGGCTCAGCTCGACGTAGGTTTCAGGCGTGAGACGCGCCGATGATGGCTTGTAGAGCCGCCTGGCGGTGTGGATGAAGCGAAGGGTCTCCCAGTCTGGGGCGTTGAGCGTGAGCTGGGCGAGCGCGGCGGCAAGGTGGTCGGTGAGCCGGCGCACGGTCTCGACATCCGTGTCGCCGTAAGCCGTCAGCCACGCGTCGTCGATGACGATCGGCGCGCCGAAGTGCAGCAACGCCTGGCTGCGAAAGCGATGCCGATGCATGTAGGTGAGGCCGCACGGCACGATCGTGACACGGACTTTGCGACGCGCCGCCACCGCAAGGGCGATGCGGGCGGTGCCGGTTTTCAGACGGGCAAGCTGGCTGCCGGTGTGGCTGATCCCTTCTGGAAAGATGCCCATGCAGCTCCCGGCCTCGAGCACTTGGAACAGGCGTGCGAAGGCAGCCTCATGGCTCGCCGCATCGCCGTGCTCAGCGCGCGGATACACCGGCACCGAGCCTAGGGCATCGAGAAACGCGCCCATGAGCCGATACTGCCAGAGCTTGCCGTTCCCCATGAAATGCACCGGCAGACGACCGCACCGCGTAGCGACGACGAAGCCGTCCATCAGCGCGTTGGGATGGTTGCCGGCGAAGATCACCGGTCCTTCAGCGGGAACGTGCTCGCGCCCGATCACCTCGATCCGGCGGAAGAACGTGTTCACCACCAGACGGACGAACCACACGAGCACCGGATAGGACGGACCGACCGTGCCCATCATCGCGGACGTTCGTCTCCTTCACTCAGAGGCCGGTGGCGGCGCCACGATGGACGGCTGCGGGTCGAGAGGCATCAGCTCGCGGCCCTGCAGCGCGGGATGGTCCGGCAGAATCTTCGTCGCCCGGAATACGGCATAGGGAAACTGCTCGACCGGATGCGGCAACGAACCGTCGGGCATCCGTACGTCGCCGGAGGTCCGCGACCAGTACTCCCAGACAATCTCGCCCTCGGGTGTCACCTCGAAGAAACGTCCTTGTGCGCCCGATGTAATCAGGGTGTGGCCATCCGGCAGCCGGTGCGCACCGGAAATAAACGGGCTGTGGAACGATGCCTGGTCTGGCGCCACATAGCTCCACGTCGGGTCCGCCGGTCCGAACGGGTCCGCCCCCGTCAGCACGTACCGTCCGGCGTCGTCGATCTCCGGAGCGATCTCGAGCACTTCCGAATGGGGCGCCTCCGGTCCGGGCACGTTGTTGCTGAACACGAGAAGGTGTCCCGCACCGGGGAGGCCCGGTGGAATCCAGCGCACATCGTGCTGGGCGAACGTTCGTTGCTCCGCGTCCCCGCCCCGCCCGTAGCTGCTCGGGTTCCCCCATCGATACAGCAAGTCCCCACCGCGTCCCCACCGCCCGCCGGTAGATCCCGCCGCTTCCTCGGTCGTCGTGCTGTGGTCAATGATCCAGATCTCGTTGTACGCGTGGACACTGACCGCGATCTGATCGAGGGCGGCGTTGTAGGCAATGCTGTTGAGGACCCTGCACGAAGGGGGGAGTCGACGTTCGTCATGCTGGTAATAGACTCCGCACCGACCTATTCGGCCGCAGCATATTAGCTGGGTGTTGGTCCCAGCACGTCCTCGCCGCCCGCCTCACGAAAAGCCGCGACCGCTTCCTTGTGCCGCGACTGGGCGTGGGCCAGAAGCCGCTTGAATTCTGCCTGCGCGCGGAGACCGTCGAGCCACGGATCGGACGCGAACCCGGGGTAACAGTAGAAGCCCTCGTTGACGACGCGTTCAAAGAGCGCGACCGCCCGCTCCACCTCGCCAAGACGCGCGAGCATCCGGGTCAGGTAATACAGCCCTTCGGGATCCTTGAACTTCGGGGCAATCCCGTCGATCAGGGCGCGTGCTTCGTCGCGCCGACCATGCGCGGTCGCCGACACGGCGGTCACAAACTTCCGCTGTACGCCGGTCGAAGCCGGCAGTCCCTCGGTCGCCTCGATGGCATCGCCCACGCGCCCCAACATCATCCACGCCATCGCGACCAACGTAGGGTTCTGCCGAAAAGCCGTCTCCGCCACACGCGCGTAATCCCCCTGTTGCCAGTAGGAGTGAATGACGCTCGTGGGCATCTTGGCATCGAGTCGCCATACGTGGTCGTGCGCAGCCACCGACGCTGCGAGCAGGCCACAGTAGCGGCACGCGTGGACGAGACCGGCAAACAGCTCCGGGTCCGCCGGACGCCCGCGCGCCTGCTCGACGAGCCGTACCGCGGCATCGGACGCCCTTCCCTGCTCGACGTCGAGAAACGCATACAGCTTATGGGCCATCGAGAGATCGGGGTTCAAGCCGAGCGCCCGCTGCAGTGCCGCCTCTGCCTCGGCCAGGTGGTGGTGTGAGTCGGAGGGAAAGTACTTCTCCGTCAAACGATACACGTGGCCCAGCTGTGCCCAGGCGGGAGCAAACCCCGGGTCCTCTTCGACACAACGCTGGTAAAAATCCTCAGCCAGCTGCCACTCACTCGCATCCGTGTGCGTCTGTCCCCCTTTGGCACACAACTGGTTGCCTCGCAGGTAGTACTCGTAGGCCTGCGCCGTGGCGGGAGTGTCGCGACGGGTCTCGGCCAGCTCCTGGCGCATCAGCGGAGACGCCAGCGCCTCGACGATGCTCTGCGAGACCTCGTCCTGCAACTGAAAGAGATCGCCCATCGACACCTGCGTCTGATGGGACCAGAGCACGGTGCCGCCCGGCGCCTCGAGAAGCTGAAGTGTCACACGCAGACCCTGACCGGCGCGCAGCAGCGAGCCGACGAGCACGATGTCCACATCTGCCTGGGTGGCGATCTGCTCGAGGTCTGGAGCCTCCTCGGAGAACTTCGCCGCGACGAGACTGGAGCGCACCACGAGCGAATCCAGGGCGGACAGCGAGCTCGCTATGGCGTCCGGAAGGCTGAACGCCAGGAAATCAGTCTCAGCGTCTGGTCGCAGCACGCGAAGCGGGAGCACGATGAGGCGCGTGATCGAGCGCACCTGCGGCGTCTCCCCCGACTCGGGCGACCGGGCGAGCACGTTGCGGAGGTCTTGGCTCATCACGTCAGCGGTCGCATAGCGATCGTCGGGCCGTTTTGCCAGGGCGCGGTGGATGACGCGGTCGACCGCGGCAATGGCGGCCGAGCCGGTCAAGGCCGGTGGGCGGTCGTGGGTGACCGCGTGCACCACCGCCGCCAGCGAATCTCCGGTAAAGGCCGGCTTGCCGGTGAGCATTTCATAGAGCAGTGCGCCGACGGCGAACAGGTCGGCGCGCGTATCCACGGCCTACCCTTGGAGTGCCTCGGGGGCCAGATACTGCGGCGTGCCCACGACCGTCCCTGCCTGGGTCAACTGCGCAGTCGTCTCAGACAGGGCTGGTGTCACCCAGCGCGCCACGCCGAAGTCGAGCAGCTTGAGCCCGTTCGGCGTCAGCATCAGGTTCGCAGGCTTGAGATCACGATGCAGCAGCCCGTGCCGATGCACCGCCTCCAGCGCCGAGAGGATGACCAGCGCGTGCTGCACGGCTTCACCCAGCGGCAGTGGCCCCCTGGCCAGCCTGTCGGCCAGAGTCTCGCCCTCCAGGTGCTCCATGACCAGGTAGTCGACCGCCTCGCCCCCGCCTGTCGACGGGTCCTGGCTGCCGATGTCATGCAGCGTGCAGATGTGCGGGTGGTTCAGGGCGGCGACCGTCCTGGCCTCGCGCTCGAACCGCTGTTTCAGTGCGGAATCCGAAGCCACGTGCTCTGGTAGCACCTTGAGGGCCACCGTGCGATCGAGACGCGTGTCACGAGCCTTGTAGACCTCGCCCATGCCACCGGCTCCGAGCGAGCCGGTCACCTCGTAGGGACCGATCCTGACGCCTGACTTTATCGACATACCGAGTAGACAGCGGGCTGGGTGGGCAAGATTGTAGCCGGTACTGTGGGCTGGTGACTATGGCACGAAGCTTTTTTCCACCACCGCTGATCCCACGGCGTCACCGAAAGCGTTGACGGTGGTGCGGAATCTGTCCAGCAACCAGTCCACCGAGAGGATGAGGCCCACATACTCGACCGGCAGTCCAACGGCGTTCAGCACGATGATCATCGTGACCAGCCCGGCCTCCGGGATGCCGGCCGCCCCGATGGCCGCCAGAGTCGCGGTGACCGCCACCACCATTTGTTGGGCCAACCCGAGCTCGAAGCCGATCGCCTGCGCGATGAAGATGGCTGCGCCCGCTTCATACAGTGCGGTGCCGTCCATGTTGATCGTGGCGCCGAGCGGCAGGACGAACTCGCTCGACCGTTTCGAGACACCCGCCTTCCGAACGGCGCAGTCCATGGTCACCGGCAGCGTCGCGGTCGAGCTGGCTGTTGAGAACGCCGTCAGCAGGGCCTGCGACATCTGATACATGAACCGCAGCGGATTTCGCCGCGTGAACACCCACAGGATCAGCGGCAGCGTGATCAACGCGTGGAGCGCGAGTCCGGCGAGCACGGTCGAGAAATAGGCCCCCGTCTGCCGAAGCACCTCCAGCAGGTTCCCCTCCGCCTGCGCCTCCCCGAACCTGGCGGTCACCAGACAGAAGATACCGATCGGCGCCACCTTCATCAGCAGCAGGATGAACGCCAGCAGCGCGTCGTTGACCTGCACGATCATCTCGCTGATTGCCGCCACGCGCCGCCCCATCGTGGTCAGCATGCCGGCGAAGATGACGGAGAAGACAATCAGCGGCAGCAGGTTGGTCTCGGCCGCCGAGGAGATCAGGTTGTCGGTGAACAGCATCAGCAGCAGGTTTCGCAGTATCGCCTCGAGCGTGGCGTCCTCCTGCTGGGCGACCACGCCTTCACCTTCGGCGGCCAGCGCGTCCAGCGTGGCCTGATCCACGGCGCCGATGCCGGGTTGAATCAGGTTCACCATGACGAGGCCCACGATGACCGCCATGATCGTCGTGGTCAGGTAGTAGACAACGGCGATGCTTCCGGGCCGGCCAAGCTTGCGGACATCCCCCAGTCCCATGATGCCGCTCATCACGCTGGCCACCACCAGCGGCACCACCATCATGGTGAGCAACCGGAGGAAGATCTCGCCGCCCACCTCGAAACCGATCGCCAGCCGAGGGCTGACGAAGGCCAGCGTCACCGCCGCCACGATGGCGCCAAGAATATAGAGGGTCAGATGGCTCTTCTTATCGTTTGGCACTTGGATTCCACGGCCAGTGTATTGACACGGCTCAGAGTCCGCCAGTTGCGTCGTAAGGATAGCTATAGACGGCCTGGTCGCAACAGGGAGGGAGATACACAGGAACTTCCTCAGTGCAGAGCGTGACACATGATTGAACAGTGGTTTCCCAACGGCTGGTCGCACTATCTGCTGGGTGGTGTGCTGATCGGTTCGGGCGTCGGGGTGGCGTTTCTCGTTGCCGGGCTCATCACCGGCATGAGCACGGTCTTCAGCTCCACCTGGTCGTGGGCCTCGCGCCTGCCGCTCTTTCAGGAAGATCGCATGCGCGCGTCGAGAGCCTGGCGCGTCGCGCTGGCGCTCGGTCTCGTGCTGGGTGGGGCGCTCTACACGGTCACCGTGGGAGGCGGCGCCCTCGGCACGACCGCCATCCCCTGGTGGCAGCTGGCGCTCGGCGGCGTCATCGGTGGGTTCGGCGCCCGGCTTGCCGAAGGCTGCACGTCGGGGCACGGCATCTGCGGGCTGGCCTCATTGCAGCTTCCGTCTCTTCTCGCGGTGCTGACGTTCCTGACGACCGCGATGGTCACCGCGCACCTGGTACGCTCGATGGGAGGCGCCTGACGTGGAAGCCCGCAAGCTCGGCGTGGCCCTGGTGACCGGAATCCTGTTCGGATTTGGCTTGGCGATCTCCACGATGGTCCGGCCGGAGGTGGTGCTCGGCTTCCTGCGCTGGGACGACTTCGGCCTGCTCCTGGTGCTCGGCGGCGCCGCCGGGGTGACCGCGCTCGTCTACCAGCTCGCGCCCCGCCTGCTGCACAGGCCGATCTTGGGCGACACCTTCGGCCAGCACCCCTCGGCGCTCAACCGACAGACGATCGGGGGCGCGGCGATCTTCGGGGTCGGGTGGGGGCTGTGCGGTGTCTGTCCCGGACCGGCTATCGCCGGACTGGGAACGGGGAACGGTGCCCTGCTGGTGGCGGTGGCGGGCCTCTTCGCCGGCGCGTATCTGCAGGGCTGGATGGCGAGCCGACGAACGTAGAGTCAGCCACTCGCGCCGAGCGATCAGCGCATCGAGTGAATCAAGCGCTCACCGGGCGGGGAAGATCGCGATTCGGTCGGCGCCGGCGATGCCGCCGAGCCAGATCTCGTCGCCGACCTGCAGGCCGACCGTGCCCATCAGGAAATGCTCGTTCGATGGGTAGCGCACGATCTCCTCGGCCGTGAGCCGCTCAGGGTCGACCCGCGCCACCCGCGAGGTTACCCCGTCGCACTGCCCCTGGCCGAGGCACCGGCCAAGGGCGTCGTCGTCGTCCCAGAAATGCCCGGCCGCCAGCAACGTCCCGTCGGGCGCCCAGCGCACGTTGTCGATTTGGAAGCCGACGTCCACCGAATCCTGCTGCACTGGGGTCTGGCCACGCGAGAGGCGGACCAGCGAGTTGGTACCCCAGCCGCCGATGTAGAGCCACTGTCCGTCCGGTGACGACACGAGGCCGTTGGGGCCGTTCCACTCGCTGCCGGGCACCTCGGACCAGCCGGCGCCAGGCTGCCACTCCCACAGCCGGCCGACGGGGGTGGCGAAGTGGGTCGCGGCGAAGCCCTGCCCGGGAAGCGCCGTCACCGAGTTGAACCTGACGCCCTCGGGCGCCGCGGCGCACCCGGTCCAGGTGAGGCTGGGCGTGCCGGAACGCGCATCGACCTCGAACACCTCGATCGCCTCACGGGCACCGTGCCGCACCACGTAGAGCGTGTGTCGGCCATTCGAGCCAGAACGCAGGCTCAAGCCATGCGGCTGGAACCCGCCCGTCACCGGACCACCGCAACTGCTGAACGCTGCGTCAGGCTTCGAATGGTAGGTCGCGGTGGGAAACAGCACCGTCGACTGATGATCGCGCGCGTCGATGGCATAGAGGTAGCCGTCGTCCTCCATGCCCGCCGCCAGGACCCACGGCGAGTCCGGTACCGGAACCAGGTCCTCGGGGCTCACCGGCCCGCAGATGAACGGGACGTCGCCGTCCGGAAGGCACTGCGCGTCGCTCGATCCGGCCGTCACCGCAACACACACGGACGCCAGGAATACCACCGTCGTCAGCCGTCTACTCATGGTCGGATACCCGTTCGTACATCTCTGTCTCGTCGGCACTAGACGTCTCTTGTCGGCACCATCATGACAAATGAAACATGATTTCGGCAGCCTCGGTAAGTTGGCGAGTCCCCGCGTCGCGGGGTTGTGAGTGAAGCACCTCGCGAGGCAAGGCCGTCCGCCGTCTCGTAGGTTTGAGGCGTAGCGTTGCTAGAGTACCCTGCCGTGAGATGGGCAGCAAGCGCAGGACCGGACACGTGGCCCCTCAGTATATGATGCCGTCGAATCGCTGTTTCCGGCACTCTCTTACACCGCGCGCTCGCCGAAGCGACGAGCGATGAAAGACGCCCTATGAAAGACGCCCTCCAGCAGCTGCTCAGAGCCGAAGAGGCGGGTCGCCGCTCGGCTGCCAGTCGAGAAGCCGAAGGTCGGAAGCTCGTCGAGGAAGCGGACGCGGAGAGCAAGCGTATCGCGGAGCAGGGCCGGCATGATCTCTCGCGTCGGACCGAGGCGCTCGGCGAGGAGATTCGCGCCGACACCGACGAGCAGCGGCGGGCGCTCGCCGAAGACAACGAGCAGAGCATCGAATCGTGCCGGGAGCAGTCGGAACGGAACCGGTCGGAGGCAGTGGAACGGCTGGTCGCTCTCTTGCTCGAAGAGCCGGAGGCGGAAGCCGAGCGCGGTGTCGGTGGGCCGCCCGGGAGCTGAAGGAGAACCGCCCATGGGTTCAGGTTACGGCGCGAATGCATTCCTGCATGCGCGTCTCGGCGCCATGAAGGCCGGTCTGGTGTCGTCCAGCCAGTGGCACGCGCTGCTCGCCTGCGACTCGTTCGCGGACCAGCGGCACGTGCTCGAATCGACCAGCTACGCGGGACCGCTGCCATCGACTCCGGACGGCGTGCTGCGGGTCGTCAAGCAGACGTTTCGCGGTGTGGCCCGAAAGATCGAGCGATCCGCGCCGGCCCACGGCACCCAGTTCTTTCGCGCGTGGGCGCGACGCGACCTGCTGAGACACCTGCGCATGATATTGCGCGGCAAAGCGATGGGCCGGTCGGAGGAGCAGATCCGGTCGGTGCTGGGTGGCCACGCACCGGCGGACGACGTGCCGATCGACGCGCTGCTGCGATGTCCGAGCCTGGACGCGGCGCTCGACCTGCTGGAAACCACGCCGCTGCGTCACTGGATTCGAGCGGCACGACAGTTGTACGAACGTGACCCGACGTTGTTCGGTCTCGACGCGGCGCTCGACCGGCTCTATTACGCAGAAGTCTGGCAGAAGATGGAACTACTCGGTGTCGGCGACCGCACGTCGGTCAAGAAGCTCGTGCGGCTCGAAATCGACCAGATCAATCTGCTGTGGCTCCTGCGGTACCGGCTGAACTATCGACTCTCTCCGGCCGAGGCCTATTACCTGCTGCTGCCGGTCACGGGACACATCAGCAGCACGCAGCTCCAGGACCTGGTTCGCGAGGACTCGCTGGCGGCCATCACCGCACGGCTGTCCCACCGGCCGTTTCGCGAACTGCTCACGCCGTGCGAGTCGATCTGGGAGATAGAAGTCGAGATGTGGCGATATCGCGCGCGGCAGGCGCGGCGTCTGCTCGTGCAGGCGGCGTTCACCTTGGGCGAAGCGCTGGCCTTTCTGCTCTTGAAGGTGGTGGAAGTCCGCGACCTGGTGGCACTTCTCGAGGGAACCGCGCTGGGCGTAGAGAAGACGGGCGTTCGACAACAACTCGTCGGCATTCAAGGCTAGCAGCCCGTGGCAGAAGCACCGATTCGCAAATCGATGGGTAGGTGTTCGTAACACCGCGTCCGAGCGTCGATAA
>JASLOY010000759.1 GCA_030745255.1 Vicinamibacterales bacterium | reverse complement strand
GCCGAGTTCGGCCGGATGCCGATCTCACAGCGCGGCGTCGGTCGCGACCACAATCCGGGAACGATGACCGGGTGGATGGCCGGAGCGGGGATCGAAGGCGGGCAGGTGATTGGCTCGAGCGACGACTTTGGCTACAAGGCGCAGGAACAGCCGGTCTCGGCGCACGATCTCCATGCGACGATGCTGCATCTGCTGGGGATAGACCACAAGAAGCTGACCTACCGCTACAATGGCCGGGACATGCGGCTGACCGACGTGGACGGCACACCGATTCCTCAGATCGTGGGGTAGGCGCGAAAGAAGTCAGAAGTCAGAAGGCGGAAGTCAGAAGAAGCCGGAGGGCTTCGCCAACCTTGTCGAAGCCTGATGAGCAATACGTCTGGCTCCGTTGTGCGTAGCCGGTTCTGGACCGCGTTCGGGCCAGGGCTGCTCTGGGCGGCGGCGGCGATCGGCCTCTCCCATCTGGTGCAATCGACGCGCGCCGGCGCCCTCGCAGGGTTCGGGCTGTCGGGCGTGATTCTGCTGGCCGTCATCCTGAAGTATCCCTTTTTCGAATACGGTCCGCGCTACGCGGCGGCCACCGGGAGCAGCCTGGTGGAGGGCTAC
>JASLOY010000758.1 GCA_030745255.1 Vicinamibacterales bacterium | reverse complement strand
CCGACATCGCTCGCCTCGAAGCCGAGGCGGCGGAAGCGCGCGACGCTGCGGCCCGGGAGGCCCAAACGACCGCCGAAGCACGTGCCAACGAGACGCTGAGCTCCGAGCTGGACCGGGTGTGCACCGACGCCGAGCAGACGCTGGCCGATGAGCTCGCCACAGCCGAAGCGCGTCACCGCGCCGACATCGCCCGGCTCGAAGCCGAGGCAGCCGAGACACGCGACGCCGCAACCCGGGACGCCCAGGCGACCGCCGAGGCACAGGCCGACGAAACGCTCGCCACCGAGCTGGACCGGGTGCGCGCCGACGCCGAGCGGACGCTGGCCGACGAGCTCGCCGCGGCCGAAGCGCGTCACTGCGCCGACATCGCCCGGCTCGAAGCCGAAGCGGCAGAGAAGAGCCACGCCGCAGCCCGGGACGCCCAGGCGAACGCCGAGGCGCAGGCCGACGAGAAGCTCGCCGCCGAGCAGACGCTGGCAGCCGAGCTCGCGGCGGCCCAGGAGCGTCATTACGCTGACCTTGCCCGCCTCGAGGCTGAGGCCGGCGAGAAACGCGCCGCCGCGATCAAGGACGCCCAGGCGACCGCCGAGGCGCAGGCGGCTCAGA
>JASLOY010000757.1 GCA_030745255.1 Vicinamibacterales bacterium | reverse complement strand
GCCGCGAGACACGATACCGATCAGACGATTTCTGACCATCGGCACGTGGGCGCGTCGAAGACCGGCGTGAACCGTCATGTAATCAACACCCTGCCTGGCTTGGTGCTCGATTCCAGCGAGAATCGATTCACGATCGAGGTCTTCGAGTTTTCGATCGATGATCATTGCATAGATTGGGACGGTTCCGATGGGCGCGGTGGAGTTGCTGATGATGGCTTCACGGCATGCGTCGATGTCGCCTCCGGTCGAGAGATCCATCACCGTGTCGGCACCCCATTTCAGGGACCACCGCAGTTTTTCCAACTCCTCATCTGTGCCGCTTGAGACCGGCGAAGCACCCATGTTGGCATTGACCTTGGTGAGACTTGCTCGACCGATCGCCATCGGGTCGAGTGGTCCGGCAAGGTGGTTGATGTTGGCAGGGATGACCATCCGGCCGGCAGCAATCTCGTCGCGAACCTGCTCGGGTGTCAGGTGTGGCTCCCGCTCGGCCACACGCTGCATCGCGTCTGTGATCGTGCCGAGCCGCGCGTATTCGAGTTGGGTAACCGGCGTGAAAGTGGCTGGTGGCACCGCCACGATCGGATGCTCACCGCGGTTGTGACC
>JASLOY010000756.1 GCA_030745255.1 Vicinamibacterales bacterium | reverse complement strand
ATATGGTTTCGGACGCGACAGGATTGCCGGCCGAGTGGGATACCGATACCGGTCTGAACGTTAAATGGGTTGCGGCACTTGGATCAGCGAGCTACGGCAACCCAGTGGTTGCTGATGGCAAGATCTTCATCGGTACCAATAACGAGCTCATGCGTGCCCCTGATGTCGCCGGTGACAAGGGCATCGTAATGGCATTTCGGGAATCGGACGGCGAGTTTCTCTGGCAGATGGTGCACGACAAGCTAGAAAGCGGGCAGGTTAACGACTGGCCATTCCAGGGCATCTGTTCTTCGCCTACCGTTGATGGTGACCGTCTCTACTACGTGAGCAACCGCGGGGAAGTCGTTGCTCTCGATACCGAAGGTTTTCTCGATGGTGAAAACGATGGGTTATTCACCGATGAGGTCCGTGCTGGTGAAGTGGATGGTGATGTCGTATGGAGTTTCGACATGATTGGTCAGCTCGATGTATTCCCCCACAATATGACCAGCAGCTCCCCAGCTGTCTACGAAGACCTAGTGATTGTTAATACATCAAACGGTCGGGACGAGGAGGGCCATCTGCCGTCACCGCACGCTCCCGATCTGATCGCGCTAGACAAGCATACTGG
>JASLOY010000755.1 GCA_030745255.1 Vicinamibacterales bacterium | reverse complement strand
ACCGCATCTTCGGACAGCGCGATCCCCGGCTTCCCGGCCAGTTCCCCAAACTCTGAAAGGAACTCTCTGGCGAGACACACCACATCTCCTTCGCGTTCGCGAAGTGGTGGAAGAGCGATCCCGATCACTTTCAGCCGATGCAACAGATCGCTTCGGAACTCACCCGCGTCACACTCTGCGTCCAGGTCCTTGTTCGTTGCCGCCACGATGCGGACATCCACCACTCGATCCTCTCGCCCGCCAAGCCTGCGAAATGATCGCTCCTCGATAAATGTCAGAAGTTTTGCCTGCGCGGAAGCCCCGGCGTCGCCGATCTCATCGAGAAAGAGCGTCCCCCCGTCCGCCGTCTCCGCAAGGCCTTCCCGAGTCTCGCGTGCATCGGTGAATGTCCCCTTCTCGTGTCCGAAAAGCTCACTTTCAAAGAGCGATTCAGGAATCGCGGAGCAGTTGAGCTTGACGAAGGGGTGATCCCGTCGATCCGATTCAAGATGCAGCGCTCGCGCAACCAGCTCCTTTCCAGTCCCGGTTTCCCCCTGGATCAGCACCGTGTGAGCACCGCTCGGAACGACCTTCAGGATGGTCTCCCGGACTTCCTCGATCGCGCCGGAATCCCCGAG
>JASLOY010000754.1 GCA_030745255.1 Vicinamibacterales bacterium | reverse complement strand
GTTGAATCAGCTTCGCGAGTCTCGCCCAGAAGAATATCCTCTCGCGGGGCAGAATTCAAAAAAATTCGCCCACATCATCGACGTGCCGCTCCGAGACGACGCAGGCGACACCGCCGGAGCGGTGATAATCGCCAACCAGTCTCAGGACCGACCATTCTCAGAACAGGATGCCGAACTCACCCAGATAATCGCCGGATACATCTCCGCGTCAATCCAGAAACTCCGAAAAGCGGAGAGCCTTCGGCAAAGCGAACTTCGCGCTGTCCAGGCGCTGTCAGACCTGGAGAGCGCACAGGATCAGCTAGTCCAGTCACAAAAAATGGAAAGCATTGGACGGCTGGCCGGCGGCATCGCCCACGACTTCAACAACCTGCTGACGCCGATCATGGGCTACGCTCAGCTCAGCGCTATGGCCATTCCCCCTGAAAACGAACAGATACGGACCGACATACTCGAAATTGAAAAGATGGCAGTCCAGGGATCCAACCTCACCAGGCAATTGCTCGCCTTTTCACGGAGGCAGATCATCGAACCCACAGTCGTGAACTTGAACACCCTCGTTCTGGACATGGATCGCCTGCTCAGGCGTGTTATTGGCGAGGACATCGAGATGATTACCCAT
>JASLOY010000753.1 GCA_030745255.1 Vicinamibacterales bacterium | reverse complement strand
GTAACGACCGCTCCAGGGCGCCGTCCAGACAGTATCGTCCGTCACTGTAAAATCGTAGTACAGGTTGCCGTCTTCCAGACGGCTAAATCGCTCGATCACATGCAAGTTCTCATCCGCTCCCGGTAGACCGCTGATCCTCCTAAAATGCCTCGCTTCAACAACCAGCACGTCACCCTCCCAGTGGCCGATCGAATCCCCCAGCCATTGCCCGTCCGTTAGCGGCATGTGCTCAGAGTCAATGCGGATGATTCTCGCGTCATGTACCATCTCATGCAGGATGACGACGTGACTCTCCGTCTGGATGATGCGTTTGTAGTTATTGTATAGGCTTGGAATAGTCGGCACCGTCGCGCCAAAGGATATCAGGCAGCGTTCAGAGGGTGACAGAGACTCGGGACCGTCAAAGGGTCCCGGACCCTCGTGAGCAAGCCATGTAGCAGCGCCGGTGTTGTCATGACCGAAACTCTGGTAAATCTCGGCCAAACGCTCGCTCGTGCCTGGTTGAGTTGGTGGGTAACGACCATTGGGTGGATCGTAGATAATAGAAGTCGGCACATTGCCGTTGACCGTACCCAGTGAACTGCCCGGATCTACCCAGAATACATTGTATCCGCCCACACCA
>JASLOY010000752.1 GCA_030745255.1 Vicinamibacterales bacterium | reverse complement strand
GCGTTTACTGCCCCTCCATTTCGCACCTGAATCTCGCCGTTGAATCTCTCCACAGGGTCATTGTCGACGCTCTCACTCAGATGCTGAAACAGTTGTTGCCGCTGCTGCTCGTCCTCGTCACTGTAGATTCCCGTGACGACCTCCATATCGAACTGCTGGAAGCCGGTTTCAAACTTCTCGGTCCAAACTCCGGATGAGAGGATGACCAGTCCGGTCAGGGTACAGATCACGATGGTGTCTATGAACGGTTCCAGAATGGAGACCATACCCTCGGACACAGGCTCGTCAGCACGAGCGGCGGCGTGGGCAATCGGGGCCGAGCCCTGCCCCGCTTCGTTTGAAAAGAGGCCCCTCTTGACCCCCTGTACAAAAGCGTAAGAGAAGGTAGCACCGAGGAACCCTCCCGCAGCCGCACTACCGGTAAAGGCGTCCCGGAAGACACTGACAAAGGAGGGACCGATCTGCTCCAGATTCGCGGCGATCACGGCCAGCGCGCCTACAAAGTAGATGAGGGCCATGGTCGGCACGATCTTCTCGGTAACCATGACGATCCTTCGTATGCCTCCTATGATGACCAACCCCAGCAATACCGCCAACACACCACCGGTCATCGCGGCCGGAA
>JASLOY010000751.1 GCA_030745255.1 Vicinamibacterales bacterium | reverse complement strand
GCGCCCAGAACTTGTGGCCCGCGAAGTTCCGCTTCCGCTCAGCGTAGCGACGCGCGATATAGATCGCGCTCTTTCCCTTGATGTACCCGATCACCTTCGCGACCGCGTGCTTCGGTGGGATCTCGATCAACATCTGGACGTGATCGGACATCAGATGCCCTTCCACGATCCGGCTGTCCCTCTGTCTCGCCAGCTCATGCATGACATCTCCCAGATCCTGTCGGATCTGGCCGAAAATGACTTTCTTCCGGTACTTCGGGATGAACACGACATGAAACTGACATTCCCAACGACTGTGGCTTAGACTCCTGACTTGACTCAACGGGACTCCCTTTCGTGATGCTTTGCCGGCTCACGGAAGGGAGTTTTCCGCATCAATTGCCGAAAAAGTCAAACTTGGGGAGTCCCCCGGCAGAGCCGGGGGGTTTCCTGATTGGCTAATCTCTCCCCACCCCCATGCCGAAGACGAGACCAGCCCTCACCAGCCCCGGGACGGAGAGCCGTTGCAGCGGAAGTCCATTCGAGAGAGCTTTGCATCCTTGGCATTGGTCGGACTGATGCTGGTCGTGGGCGCCCTCGGCTGGTGGTTGCAGCTGGGTCCTCAGCTGCGCGTCGACGCCTCAT
>JASLOY010000750.1 GCA_030745255.1 Vicinamibacterales bacterium | reverse complement strand
TACGAAATGAGCGAACACGCTGAAGAGTTGAGTTTCTGGCGACGGTACGTCTTTTCCACGGACCACAAGACGATCGCCAAACAGTACATGCTCATCGGGTTGGTGATGGCGCTGGCCGGCGGACTGATGGCCTACGTCATGCGCTGGCAGCTGGCCTGGCCCGAAACGCCGGTGCCGGGTGCCGGGTGGATACCCGAGCCGACGACGCTGGGAGGCATCGTGCCCCCCGATTTCTACAATGCCCTCGTGACCATGCACGGCACGATCATGGTGTTCTTCGTGGTCTCACTCGGTCTTGTCAGCGGCCTCGGGAACTTCCTGATCCCGCTGCACGTGGGCGCGCGCGACATGGCCTACCCATTGCTGAACATGCTGTCCTACTGGACGGTGGTTCCCGCGTGCATCCTCATGCTCCTCTCGTTCCTCGCCGAGGGCGGAGCTGCCGCTGCGGGATGGACGATGTATCCGCCGCTGTCGGCGGTCGCGGACTCGGTCCCGGGGTCGGGCATGGGCACGACGCTGTGGCTGCTGTCGATGGCGTTGTTCATCGTGTCCTTCACGATGGGATCGCTCAACTTCGTGGCGACGATCCTCAACATGAGGGCGCCCGGCCTCTCGATGATGCGGCTG
>JASLOY010000074.1:6076-11048 GCA_030745255.1 Vicinamibacterales bacterium | reverse complement strand
CATGCCATCGAGACCACCGTCTCGGTGGTCGATCTACCCAGCGACGACCTGAAGGGTCGGATCATCGGCCGTGAAGGACGCAACATCCGAGCGCTGGAACAGGCCACCGGGGTCGAGCTGATCGTCGACGACACCCCAGGCGCCATCATTCTCTCGAGCTTCGACCCGTTCCGTCGCGAAATTGCCAAGCAGGCGATCGAGCGGCTGATCGCCGATGGGCGGATTCACCCGGCCCGAATCGAAGAGGTGGTCGAAAAGGTCAAGGCGGAGCTCGATGAACACGTCCTGAAGGAGGGCGAGGCGGCCGCGTTCGAGCTCGGGATCTTCGATATGAACCCGGAGATCCACAAATTGATGGGGCGCCTGAAGTTCCGCACCAGTTACGGGCAGAATGTGCTGAGCCACTCGAAAGAGGTGGCGTATCTCGCCGGAATCATGGCGAAAGAGCTCGGACTCGACGCCGACACCACGGTGCGGGGGGCATTCGTCCACGATGTCGGCAAGGCGATCGACCGCGATCTGCAGGGCACCCATCTGACGCTCGGCATCGATTTCCTCCGCCAACACGGCGAGAGCGAGGCAGTGATCGACGCGATGGCGGCGCACCACATGGACATCGACTGGCCGTCGCTCGAATCGATGCTGGTGCAGGCGGCCGACGCCATCTCGGCCGCCCGACCGGGTGCGCGTCGGGACATCCTCGAGTCCTACATCAAGCGACTGGAGCAGCTGGAAGGAATCGCCGATTCGTTCGACGGCGTCTCGAAGGCGTTCGCCCTGCAGGCCGGACGCGAGATTCGCATCATGGTGGAGAGCGAGAAGATTGGCGACGAAGAGGCGGTGTGGCTGTCGAAGGACATCGCCAAGCGGATCGAGCACGAGCTCCAGTATCCAGGCCAGATCAAGGTGACGGTCATCCGCGAAACACGGGCGGTGGACTACGCACGGTAAGCGATGCGGCGCATCGCTAGCCGGCTTGTCTTACAGCCCCGCTACGCGGGGGCCAGGCCTGTCCGCTGTGCGACGAGCATCCCGTGACCGAGACGTGACGTTCTCGCCGTTTGGACATGCCTAGCAGCCCGCCCCATCCCGCACCCGCGCCGGACGCCGGCGCAACGGTCGGCGACGTCGGCGAAGCCGCGCTGATCGACCGGATCCGCCGCCGCGTGCCACCGGCGCCAGACTGGGTCGCGACCGGGATTGGCGACGATGCGGCGGTCGTCGAACCGGCGCGCGGCACACTCGACGTGGTGACCACCGATACGCTCGTCGAGGGTATCCACTTCGAGCGATCCTTCGTTCCGGCCGCCGACCTCGGTCACAAGACCCTCGCCGTCAACCTCAGCGACCTCGCAGCAATGGGTGCGACGCCGCGTGTCGCGGTGCTCTCGCTCGTGCTCCCTGCCGGCATGGCGACTGCCGACCTCGACAGTCTCGTCGACGGGATGCTGGCCCTGGCCACTCGACATCGGGTCGCGCTGGTCGGCGGCAACATCACGCGGTCCCCCGGTCCGCTGGTGTTGGGCATGACGGCGATCGGTGCCGTCAGACGGCGGCGCGTGCTGACCCGCGGTGGCGGGCGCCCCGGGGACGAGCTGTGGGTGACCGGCGCGCTCGGCGCCGCCACCGCCGGGCTCGCCTATCTGCGCCAGGAGCCGGCCGGCTCCGCGGTTGGACAGGCTGACCTGGCCGGTTGTGTCGAACGCTACCGGCGTCCGGACCCCCGTGTCCGGATCGGAATGCTACTGGGGCGCAACCGAGCAGCCAGCGCCGCGGTCGATCTGAGCGATGGGCTCGGAGACGGCGTTCGTCAACTCGCGCAGGCGTCTGGGGTCGGCGCGGTCCTCGACGCCTCGGCGGTGCCGATTGATGAGGGCGCCCGCCGCTGGTTCCAGACCCACGACCTGGACCCGCTCGACACAGCTCTCGCCGGCGGCGACGACTACGAGCTGCTCGTCGCGGCGCCACGCACCCACCGCCGCCGACTCGCCGCCGTCAGCCGCCTCTTTCGCGGCGTCCCGATCACCCGCATCGGCCTGCTGACCAAAGACCCACGCCTCCTGCTTCGAACCGACAGCGGCGACCGCCCGTTGCCTGAGGGGTACGAGCATTTCACGGTGCGCTGAGGCTCGCCGCTGGCGCCTCCTGATCTCTGTATTGCAGTTGATACAGCGTGTGGTAGAGACCGCGCTCAGAGAGTAGCTCCTGGTGGCTGCCGTGCTCGCGCAGCCGACCCTTGTGGAAGACCAGTATCGTGTCCATGTCCTGGACCGTGGACAACCGGTGGGCGATGGCAATCGTGGTACGACCGGACATCAGCACGTGCAAGGCGTCCTGAATGAGCTGCTCGGTGTCGGTGTCGATGCTCGAGGTCGCTTCGTCAAGAACCAGCACCGAGGGCTGGTGCGCCAACGCCCGTGCGAACGAGAGCAACTGGCGCTGGCCAACTGAAAAAGTCGCACCGCGCTCTGCGACGGCGCCATCGAAGCCACCCGGCAGCGACGCAATGAAGCGGTCGGCATGAACGGCCGACGCGGCGCCGCGCAGGTCGGCGTCTCGAATCGCATCGTTGCCAAGCCGGATGTTGTCGGCAACCGTCCCGGAGAACAGATAGACGTCTTGCAGCACCAGCCCAAACCGGGACCGCAGGGTCTCGAGCGGCACGTCCCGGATGTCGACCCCGTCGATCGTAATGCGCCCGCGACTGACGTCGTAGAACCGCATCAGCAGGTTGATCAGCGTCGTCTTGCCCGCCCCGGTCGCACCCACCACCCCGACCCGCCGGCCCGGCGCCACGTCGAAGGTCACGTCTTCGAGCACATACTCCTCGTCGCGGTACGCGAACCACACGTGCTCGAATCGGATGTGCCCGGGCCCGGCCGGAACCACTGCCGGTGTCACCGGATTCCCGATCGCCACCGGGGTGTCGAGCAGGCCAAAGATCCGTTCTGATGAGGCCATGGCGGCCTGTAGCACATTGAATTTCTCGGACAGATCGCTGATCGGTCGAAAGAACCGCTGTGAATACAGCACGAAGGCGACGAGCGAACCGAGCTCGAGGCTGCCCTGCAAGGTCCAGGCACCGCCGAACCAGATGATCGCGGCAATGGCCAGGGCCCCGATCACCTCGATTGCCGGATAGAACACCGCGTAGTAGAAGATGGACGCCACATTCGCGTCCCGGTGGCCCCGGTTGATCGCATCGAAGCGGTCGAAGTGCCGCGCTTCCCGGGAGAAGAGCTGCACCGTCGCCATGCCGGTGATGTTTTCCTGCAGAAACGCGTTGATCCGCGCGATCCAGCCGCGTACCTGGCGGTAGGAGTGCCGCGCGTTGCGCCGGAACCACTGGGTCACCAACGCAATCAGTGGCAGGACCGACAGAGCAACAATGGCCAGCCGCCAATCCATGATGAACAACACGATCGCGATGCCCCCGAGCATGAAGATGTCGCGAAAGACCGACACGACCCCCGAAGCGAACAGGTCGTTCAGCGCATCGACGTCGGAGGTCACCCGCGTCATCAGGCGCCCGACCGGGTTACGGTCGTAGAAGGCGACATCGAGACGCTGGAGATGCTCCTGGATGCGCATGCGGAGGTCGAAGATGATGCGCTGGCCGGTCATCTGCAGCGCGTAGGTCTGTGCGTACTCGAACAGATACGACAGGACGAGGACGCCGAGAAACAGCAACGCCAAGGTGTTGAGGCCTTCGAGCTCGCCGGTGGCAATGTGCTCGTCAATTGCCAGCTTGGTGAGATACGGTGGCGCGAGCTGCAAGGCCGAGAGCCCGATGATGGCAACCAGCGCCCAGCCGATCGCCAGCCGGTGGGGACGCATGAATACCAGCAGCCGGCGCATCAGCCGCGCGTCGTAGGCCTTCCCAAGGACCTCCAGTTCGTGCTCGGTCATGAGGCCTCCAGCTCCGCTTCGAGCAGCTGCTTCTGGTGGAGCCCCGCGTACATCCCGTCGCGGGCCAGCAGCTCGTCGTGCGTGCCGCGCTCGACCACCCGGCCGCCATCGAGCACCAGGATGAGATCGGCGCGGCGCACCGTGGAGATGCGGTGCGACACGAGAACCGATGTCCGCCCGCGCATGACCTTCTCGAGCTTCGCCAGAATCTCGTTCTCGGTGTAGGCGTCGACCGCCGACAGTGCGTCGTCGAGCAGCAGGATGCGCGGGTCGGCCGACACCGCGCGCGCCAGCGCCGCCCGCTGCTTCTGACCACCCGACAGCGTGACGCCTCGCTCGCCAATCCGCGTCTCGGCCCCGCTCGGAAATCCGGCCAGGTCCTTATCGAGCCGGGCGATCGCCATCGCCTCGCGGGCCACCCGCGCGGGGTCGCGGCCAGGGTCTGGGTCTACGCCAAACAGCACGTTCTCGGCGATGGTGTCGGAAAAGAGGAACGGTTCCTGCGGCACCATCGCGATGGCGTGCCGGAGCGTCGACACTGGTAGCGAACAGATGTCGACGTCGTCGACGAACACAGTGCCCGGCGGCGGGTCGAAGAGCCGAGGGAGCAGCGAGAGCAGGGTGGACTTGCCGGACCCGGTCGGGCCCACCAGCGCCAGGGTCTGCCCCGGCTCGACGACGGCCGACACCCCGTCGAGCACGCGGTGCCCGTTGTAGGCGAATGACAGGTCGCGAAATTCGAGTCGGCCACGAATCGGAAGAGACGGCGCCACCACCGCCCCTGACGGCGCGGTGACCGCCGGCTCCGTCTCCATCACCTCCAGCATCCGCCCCCACGCGGCCATCCCCCGCTGGAACAGGTTCGTGACGAACCCGAACGCGATCATCGGCCAGCTCAGCATGACGAGATAGGCGTTGAACGCCACAAACTGCCCCACCGTGATCCGGTCTTCGATGACATACCGGGTGCCGAGCCACAGCACCAGGAGACCGGCGAGCCCGAGGATGAACGCCAGACTTGGATAGAAGAGCGCCTGCATCCGGATGAGAACGGCATTGCGTT
>JASLOY010000074.1:0-6066 GCA_030745255.1 Vicinamibacterales bacterium | reverse complement strand
ATAGGCCCGCACCACACGGACGCCGGCGAGAGATTCCTGCACCACCGCGCTCAGGGTGGACAGCTGGGCCTGGATGCGCTCTGACTGACGGTAGATGGCGGTGCCGAAGGTCTTGACCGCGACCGAGACCAGCGGCAGCGGCAGCAACGCGACCAGCGTCAGCACGGGGTCGATCGACAGCATCAAGGCGACCGACACGACGAACACCATGCCGGTGCTGGCCATATACATGATGGCGGGGCCAATCATCATGCGCACCGCATTCAGATCGTTGGTCGCGCGCGACATCAGGTCGCCGGTGCGGTGAGCGTGGAAATAGGCCAGCGGCAGCCGCTGTAAGTGCGAGAAGAACGCGTTGCGCAGGTCGTATTCGATGGCGCGGGACGCCCCGACGATGAGTCGCCGCATCAAGAACCGGAAGACCCCGCCGACGACCGCGAGGCCCAGCAACAGACCGGCGTAGAGGCCGAGCTTGCCGCGCGTCACGTTTGCCGTGAGGTCGTCGATGGCGAAGCGAAGGACCCAGGGCCCGGCCAGCGACAGCGCTGTAGCCAAGACGAGACAGACCAGGCCGACCGCGAACTGGCGGCGATAGCGCAGCACGTAGGGGACGAGTCGGGCCAACGGGGACATGAGGGGGGAGAATCCAGAAGTCAGAAGTCAGCAGTCAGAAGACCGCCAGCCAGAATAACAGTTCTGTGGGTGAGGTTACGAGGCTGTCATCCCTACAGCCGGTCGCCGAAACGGCCGATAGGTCTCACGATGCGTGCGCCGTGCAAATCTGTGCATCGGCGGACGGACGGCGGCGCGCCAAAGGTGGTACGGCCTATGCGTAGTTGAAGGCGCGGGCCGATTCTGACTTCTGACTTCTGAGCTATTGAGACGCACCATGGTCCATACCCATCGCGCCACCATCACCGCCAGCTGTCTGGTCACGTTGCTGACCCTCGCGTCGCCGGCCTCGGCTCAGTTCTTCGGCCAGGCCTCCGACCTCCCGATTGGCGAGGACTACCACGTCGAGGTCTTGGGAGGGTTGTGGAGCCCGACGCCCAAAATCCAGCTTTCCAGCGACGAGTTCGGGATCGCCGGTACCAGCATCGACTTCGCGAGCGACCTGGGAATCGGGCAGCAGCGGTTCGGCGAGCTGCGTCTGCGGCTGCGCCCCGGCCGGAAACATCGCTTCAGGATCGACTATGTGCCGATCCGCTATTCGGCCCAGTCGGTGGTCGAGCGTCGTCTGGTCTTCCGGGGCATTGCGTTCGACGTCGGGGTGCCGGTCACGTCGGCGATCACCTGGAACACCTGGCGGCTCGGCTACGAGTACGACATCGTGCACCGAAGCCGCGGCTACTTCGGGATCATTCTCGAGGCGAAGTACACCGACGTAGAAGCCTCCCTTGACACCGAGTTAGGGCGGGAGTTCGCGCGGGCGCGCGGCCCGATTCCGGCGATCGGCGGCGTGTTACGGATCTATCCGCTCCGGGCCCTCGGCATCACTGCCGAGATCACGGGCTTCCGAGTACCGGAGGGCATCGACGAGAATGTTCGCGGCGAATATGTCGACCTCGACCTCTACGGCACGCTGAATTTCACCGAACAGCTCGGAGCCCAGATTGGCTACCGGTCGCTCGATCTCAGCTATCTCGTCGACCAGGACTCGGGAAACCTGGAGCTCGGCGGCATCTACTTTGCGGCGCTGTTCAGGTTCTAGGTCCGGCCCGAGAGACCGCCGCTCCGGACTTCAGACCGCAGGCGCCTTCATTGCTTCGAGGCGGCGTCCGGCCTCCCGCAGCGTCTCATCCCGCTTGCAGAAGGTGAACCGCACCTTGGTGCGCCCCAGCGCCGGATCGTGGTAGAAGCTGCTGCCCGGCACCACGGCCACGCCCACCTCGCTCACCAGGTAGCGCGCGAACGCGACATCGTCGGCGAACCCGAAGTCCGCGATGTCGGTCATGACGTAGTAGGCGCCATCCGGCTTGTAGCAGACAAAGCCTTGCCGCTCGAGCAGCGCGAGCAACTGGTCGCGTCGCCGCTGGTAGCTGGCGGCCAGCTCCGTGTAGTAAGCCTCCGGCATGGCAAGCGCGGCCGCCCCCGCCTCCTGCAGCGGCGCCGCCGCGCCGACGGTCAGAAAATCGTGCACCTTGCGGATGGCACCGGTCAGCCCGGCCGGGGCAATCGTCCACCCGACCCGCCACCCCGTGACGCTGTAGGTCTTCGACAGGCTGTTGATGGTGACCGTCCGGCCGACCATGCCTTCGATGGCCACCATCGGCACATGTCGGCAGCCGTCATACAGGATGTGCTCGTAGATCTCGTCGGTAATCGCAAGCACGTCCCAGTGCTGACACAGCTCGGCAATGACCGTCAGCTCGGCCGGCGTGAAGACCTTTCCGGTCGGATTGTTCGGGCTGTTGATGATGATGGCGCGTGTCCGCTCGTTGAATGCGGCGGCGAGCGCGTCGGGGTCGAAGGTCCAGTCTGGCTCGTGCAGGGTGACGTAGCGCGGCACCGCACCAGACAGAATGGCGTCCGGGCCGTAATTCTCGTAAAACGGCTCGAACACCACGACTTCGTCGCCCGGGTCGACCGTGGCCAGCATCGTCGACATCATTGCCTCGGTCGAGCCGCAGCAGACGGTGACCTGCGCATCCGGGTCGACGGCGATGCCATGGCGCCGTGTGAACTCGTGCGCCACCGCCTCGCGGAGCGGGCGGGCGCCCCAGGTGACGGCGTACTGATTGATATCGGCGGCGATTGCGTCGCGAGCCGCCGTCTTCACCGCATCGGGCGCCGCGAAGTCGGGGAACCCCTGCGAGAGGTTGACGGCGTCGTGGCGCTGGGCGAGACGAGTCATCTCGCGGATGACCGACTCGGTGAACTGGTCGGCCTTCAGCGAACCTGGGCGGGTCGGCATGGCGCCATTATACGGGCGCCCCCAACATGCCGGGACCAACCCGCGCGGCCGACAGGAGTCCTGGCGCGCACCCAACTGCTTGAAGCAACGGGGGTTCTACGCTATAAGGTGCAGGATGTTTTCTTCACGGTTGCTCATGCGATCGAAGGAGTGAACTGCATGCAACGTCTCGTAGCGCTCGGTGTCGTCTTCCTCGTCGGGGTCTTCTCCCTCGCACCCCCGAGCAGCGCCGGCCAGCAGCCCTCGGCCGGTGAGAACCAGCTGCTGCCCCTCACTGCGTTTTCCCCATCTCTCCTCGGGATGTATCGGAAGGTGATGGAGATCGACGCCGAGATCAAGAAATTCAGCGACCAGTACGAGCTCGACCTCGATCTGGCGCGGGCCGTCGTCATCCACGAATCGGGCGGCAACGGGTCGGTCGTCTCCATTGACGGAGCCAACGGTTATTTCCAGGTGATGCCCGCCACGTTCCGGTCGCTTCGCGTGGAGACGAACATCGAGGCCGGTATCAAGTACCTGTCCCAGCAGGTGAAACGGTTCGGCCGCGAGGACTACGCGCTGGCCGCCTACAACGGTGGTCCGGGGCGGGTTACCAGGCGCCGGCCAATGTATCTGGAGACTCTCCAGTACGTCGTGCAGATCAGCGACTATCGCAACGTGCTGAAGCTCTACGACACCTCGGTGCGTCATCACGCGCTCGACATCCGCCTCGAACCGGTGCAGGAGGGGGACGGCTGGTGGTCGATCTCGCAGCGTCTCGGCATCTCGATCCTGCAGCTCCGGCTGCACAACCCGTTTCTTGCGACCCGGGCGCTCCGGGTGGGACAGCTCGTTGCCTATCCCCCGGCCCCGCGCGACGACCTGTTAACCGTCGATGCTGACGGCAGCCACCTGATCTACCAGGCCCGGCACGGCGACAACTATCTGCGGCTGGCGTTCATTCTCGATGTCGAACTCGAAACGCTCCGGGAGGCCAACAACCTCTGGCGCCTGCAAACCCTGCCCGCCGGCCAGACGCTCCGGATTCCACTCGAATGGACCGGCAAGTTCAACGAGCATCAGGTGCGGGCGGACGAAGACTTGAAGCAGATTGCCGACACCCTGGAGTCGAACCCGTGGCGAATTATTCGCGACAACGGCGTGTGGGACGAGCAGCTCACGGCGGGGATGACCTGGAGGGTCCGACCGGAGGCACCGAAACCGACCTATCTGACCTACCGGGTCTCGAGTGGCGACACGCTGGGCCGCATTGCCGCGCGGCACGGTACGAGCGTGCGCGCCATCCAGTCGGCCAACGGCATGGGCAACAACACTCTGATCCGGATGGGTCAGAGCTTGAGAGTTCCCGCCGCCGCGAACTAGCGGGGCTGCCGGACAAGACGTCTAGCTACAGGCTTCGAGCTACAGGTTACAGGCGCCCGGAAAACGGCGTCGCAGAAAACGCAGCGTGCTACTGTCGCACCTCTTCGCCAGACTCCTCGAACGGCAGCCTCGGCCCAACTTCTTTGACGCTGAGCGATTCGGCGTCGAGCAGCGCCAGCTGCGCGGCCCGCGCCGCCGTCAACGCCTCCAGACAATGTCCCGCATGGCGCGCCAGTAGCTCGAGCGACTCGCGCCAGGCCTCCGCCGGGCGCCGCTCGCTATCGTCCCCGTAGACAACCGCCATCACCTGCCCGCCAACCAGGACCGGCACCGCCAGGGCGTGCACCCCGGTCGGCAGCGTCGTGAACGCCGGCTCGGCATCGCCCGGCACGCCATTCGGACCGGACACGACCGCACATGATTCGCCAGTGACGACCGCTCGGCCGACGATGCCCGCCTCGCCAAACTCCAGGTCGACCTGCCCGGTCTCGGCATGGTCCAGCGGCTGGTCCAACGCCGGCCCGAAACCGATGAATCGCCACCCACGCACACGGCCGTCCTGGACGGTCAGCACCGCCGCCCGCGGCGCCTCGTCGCCGGCCAGCACGGCCAGCGTGTCCAGCGCATCGGTCAAACGGGTCGCCTGGTCGAGCCGCCGCACACCCTGGAGCATACGTTTCACGACCTGGTCGGTCTGTGGCTCGACCAGCGCCGGCTCGGGGCCCGCTTGCCCCGGCGCCGAGGCAAGCTCGGCTGCAATCGTCCGCTCGGCCTCTTCGCGGACTTGGCCTACGCGCAGCGCCAGCGCGCGATCCGACTCCTGCCGCGCCGCCTCGAGCACCCGTTGCCCCTCGGCCCGCACGCTCGCCACCTTCTCGACCAGATGCCGGTCCGCCTGCTCACGCACCGTCCGCAGGTCCGCATCGAACCGCTGCTCCCCTGCCTCGGTCGTCTCCCTGAGCTTGGCCGCCCAGGTCTTCTCCACCTCGGCCCGGACCCGGGCGCTCTCCTCGCGCAACGCCTTCTGCCGCTCGCTGTCTGCCGCGCGGCGCGTCTCGTCGAGCACCGTCGCCCGCTCCTTGGCCGCAGCGGTCAGCGTCTCACTGACGAACCCGCGGATCTCCTGCTCGGTCTGTTCGCGAATCCGCTCGATCAGCTGATCGGCGGACTTCTGTACATCGTCTTCAAGCGCCATAGCTGCCCCGAATTATCTGTGTCGTCCGAAAACGCGTCAAGCTGGCGTCCCCGCCAGACGCGCGTTTCTCCTGTTACAATAAGAGGGTCGGTCTCGAAACATCCGAGATCGGAGCCGCGGGTGATGACCCACGCGCTCGAACCAGCCCGAAAGGGGGCGACACGGCTTCGACGGGGATAGGCGAACACGGGATGCATGCCGAGCACCATCGACTCGTTAATCCGATGGAAAAAACCATAACTGCGGACACGCAGCTCGCTTTCGCCGCCTAATTAGGCGACGACGTTCCGCTCGCCTTTGCCTGCGGGGTGGGACGGAACGTCATACAGCAGGCTGGCCACGACCCGGGGCGCCGACGGGTCACGGCGAGATTCTCTGACGCTCAGCCACCGGTGGTTTTGGTCGCGTTTTTACACCGGTGGTGAAACTTAAAGCGCGGACACGCATGTAGATTCCCGCGGGGACGTATCTTCGGACGCGGGTTCGACTCCCGCCGCCTCCACCACTTTCAGGTCCTACGAGATTCCAGCAGGACCGATAACACGCTGACAATAGGGGCATTGTCCCTGTTATACTGTCCGGTAAGGTCCTGTTG
>JASLOY010000749.1 GCA_030745255.1 Vicinamibacterales bacterium | reverse complement strand
CTGGCCGGGGCTCCGCAAGTAGCTGCCGGCCTGGGCGTCCCAGGGCGTCTCGAATTCGTCGACCGAGGAATAGGGGCCGCCGGGCCGACCACCTCCGTTGTTGAAGACCAGGAGATGTCCCTCGCCAGGGGATCCTCCAGCAATCCACTGGACGTCGTGCTGACCCCACAGCATCTGGTCGGCCTGCGTTCCGTGGCCGTACGCGACCGGATTGCCCCAGCGATACAGAAGATCGCCTCCCATGCCGCTGGCCCCGCCCGCGTGGCTGGCGGCTTCCTCGGTCGTCGTGCTGTGGTCGATGATCCATGCCTCCCCGAAGTGGTGGGCCGACAGGACGATCTGATCCAGTTCCGGATTGAATGCAATGCCGTTGGTGTGCTGCCAATCGCCCATGCTGCCGGGCCCCAGGGCTCCGGGAGGGAAGTTGATGTCCACCAGCTCGGGGTGGTCTCCCACAACGCCGTAGTTCGCCTGCCCGGCATCGAAGTCCTGGACGAGGTGGTCCCACACATGCCATTCCCAGACGATGCTGCCTGTCACGGGTCCCGTCTGCTGGACCTCGATCACGTGGTCGGGGCGCAGCACATTGCCAACGGTGGCCGGATTGCGGCCCGCCGCCACCGCTTCGGCC
>JASLOY010000748.1 GCA_030745255.1 Vicinamibacterales bacterium | reverse complement strand
CCTTGGCGGGCAACACGCAGGGTAGCGGTGGCGGCTCTTTTTGCAGCTTGGGCAACATCGTCATCAGGCGACCCAAGCGAGGTGGGAGGAGTTTCCAAAGTCCCGTTCCGAGCAACAAACGATCGAGTCGCAGCGTCTGGGCGATCCGCGCTGGTATCAACGATAGCCGTAACCTTTCGCGGTTGGGAAACAAGCCGAACAGAATCCAGCGGTGAAACCAATCATCTGTTTTCCGTTCGTCGTCCCCCGTCTGTTCCATGGCGACGCGAAACGGTTCGATCAGCTTGCCATATTGCACGCCCGACGGGCAGGCGGTCTCGCAGGCACGACAGTCCAGGCAGAGTTCAAGATGGCGACGAACTTCACGATTCACCTCCAGACGCCCGTCGGTCACCGCGCGCATCAGGTAGATGCGACCGCGGGGGCTGTCGTTCTCGTTGCCCAGTTCTGCGTAAGTCGGACACGATGCGGTGCACAAGCCACAATGCACGCAGTCCAGGAACAGTCCATAGTCGATCCCAGCTCCCGGATTATGTTTGACAGTTGGGACGGTCGTGGGCACAGCCGTGGCGGTTGACATGGAAGTTTGCGGATCGACGGAACTCATGGTTGACTCGATGGTGCTCGTCGCCAG
>JASLOY010000747.1 GCA_030745255.1 Vicinamibacterales bacterium | reverse complement strand
CACGAATCTCGAGAAGACCTACGGCGATCGTACGCTGTTCGCCGACGTCTCGGCGCAGCTCAACGCCGGTCAGCGCTATGGTCTGGTCGGCGCCAACGGCTCGGGCAAGACGACGCTGCTCAACATCCTCACCGGCGACCTCGAAGCCAGTGCCGGCAAGGTCGCCCTGCCGCGGCGTCTGCGCCTCGGTGTGTTGCGCCAGGACCAGTTTCTCTACGAAGACCGGAAGATCCTGCACGTTGCCCTTATGGGGCACCAGGAGCTCTGGCAGGTGATGGTGGCCAAGGAGGAGCTCCTCGCCGACGCCGAAAACCACTTCGACGCCGACCGCTTCTCCGAGCTGGAGGACAAGCTGCAGAGCCTCGGGCCGCCATGATCCTCGAGGGCCTCGGTCTGCCTGCCGACATCCATCATGACCCGCTGTCGACGCTCTCGGGGGGGTTCAAGCTGCGTGTCCTGCTGGCGCAAGTGCTGGCCGGAGATCCCGACGTTCTGCTCCTCGACGAGCCGACGAACCATCTCGACATCCTGTCGATCCGCTGGCTGGAAACGTTCCTGCGCGACTTCGCCGGCCCCGTGGTCGTCATCTCCCACGATCACCGCTTCCTCGACAACGTCTGCACCGACATCCTCGATGT
>JASLOY010000746.1 GCA_030745255.1 Vicinamibacterales bacterium | reverse complement strand
TCGTACAGGAACCAAGCGTCGAAGACACCGTCGCCATCCTGAGAGGACTCAAGGGTCGGTACGAAGCGCACCACGGCATTCGCATTCAGGACGCCGCCCTCCTAGCTGCAGCAACGCTCTCGAACCGCTACATCTCGGACCGGTTTCTTCCCGACAAGGCGATCGACCTGCTCGACGAGGCCGCCTCACAACTGCGAATCGAGAATGATTCGATGCCCGCGGAACTCGATGAACTCCGCCGCCGCATCATGCAACTTGAGATCGAGCGGGAAGCGCTCAAGAAGGAGAAGGATGCCGCGTCCCGCAAGCGCCTCGATGCGATCGAATCGGAACTGGCGGACCTCGAAGAACAGAACCAGACCATTACCGCGAGGTGGGATGTCGAGAAGTCCGAACTCGACGAAGTGAGCGCCGTCAAAGAACGCATCGACGCGGCGCGAATCGAGTTGGAGCAGGCCCAGCGTCGAGGCGATCTTGAGGCGGCCGCCCGGATTCAGTATGGCGAAATCCCGGAACTGGATGAACGACTTGGTGAAGCCGAAGCTCAATTGGATACTCGGCAACAGGATGGGCGCAACCTCGTCCGTGAAGAAGTGGATGCGGACATGATTGCCGAGGTCGTCGGCCGCTGGACTGGCATTCCGAC
>JASLOY010000745.1 GCA_030745255.1 Vicinamibacterales bacterium | reverse complement strand
GCAACCCGGCCCGGCGAGCCACGTTCCTGCAATCCTCCCCCGCCTGGTTCGTGCAGCCGGCGATGACGTCTTCGACGTCCTCGCCCCGGAACGGGCTACGTGCCATCAACGTGGCGACCGTGCCCGCCAACAGATCATCTGCCCGCACCGCCGCCAGCGCTCCGGCGTGGCGGCCAAACGGCGTGCGAATCCCGTCGTAGACGAAGGCGTCGATCATGGCCACTCCAAACCTGCCGACTTCTGACTGCTAGCGTCTAGCAGCCCGTGGTGAAAGTCGCCGCTGCATTCCACCGGCGCTGCATTCCGCCTGGCGGCGTTGTTCCTCGGTCAAGGACTGCCGTATTTTCCCTCGTCTCGCCTGGCCAGCCGGTCGCATCACCGCTCTCGGTGCGACGCGGGAATTTCACCTCGGGCTGCTGGGACGGCGAGCCGCGAACGGCCAACCATTATACCGACGGCCGCCGGGCGGGCGGGTCACGGCAGCTTGGTAAAGAGCAGTTCTCGGAGCGCGAAGCCTGCTGCTGTCTTCTGCCTTCTGCCTTCCGCCTTCTGACTTCTCCTTAAGGCGACGATATAATCCCGCCACCCTATGCCCCCACTTCACGGACTCAGAGTGATCGACCTCACGCGGGTGCTGGCCGGACCC
>JASLOY010000744.1 GCA_030745255.1 Vicinamibacterales bacterium | reverse complement strand
AATCTTTCCTTGAAAGGATTCGATTTCTTGGGTCAGCGCCCGGTACTCCTCGTTGGTCTTGACGAGTGGCTGTTTCCCGCGCGACTCGCGCAGCTTCTCATCGGCCATCTGGATTTCGCCCTCGGTGTCGCGCTGGCGCTTTTGCATGGCCTCGACCGCGGCCTGGGCCGTTTCGAGATCTTCCTCGTATTCCTTGAGGTATTTTTTCTCCGCCTCGATTTGGGCGGGGATTTTCGAGAGTTCATTCTTGAGACGTGAGATCTGATTGTCAATCGATTGAAGGCGAACCAAAGCCTGCAACTCGGCCAGCACCGCAAACTCCTTCTTTGGGTTCCGCGTACCGCTCAACTGAATGGTGGGCCCACCAGGATTCGAACCTGGGACCAGCCGGTTATGAGCCGGCGGCTCTGACCGCTGAGCTATGGGCCCCAGAATACGCTAGCCACAGGGCAAGGCGGAGCGACCTTCCCGCCCACGTTCAGCCCAAATCCGGCGACCAAGAACCCCGTTTATATCGCCTTCCCCGGCTTCAATGTCAAATGCCGGCGTATCCAGGCTCCCCGGCCGCCCGCCCCCGGCCAAGTGCTCGGCTTTCGCCCTACTCCTCCATGAAGCTCCGCAGCTTTTTGCTCCGGCTCGGGTGGCGAAGCT
>JASLOY010000743.1 GCA_030745255.1 Vicinamibacterales bacterium | reverse complement strand
GCGTGGGGTGGGTAAAGGAGGGCACGTAGAGCACGCCGGTGCGCACGTCGACCGCCGACCCCGACCAGTTGGCGCCCCCGCCGACCCCGGGCAGCACCACGGTGCCCTCCAGCGCGGGCGGCGCGTAGAGCGGGCTTTCGCGATAGGGCGCGACGATTTCCCGCGCCCGGCGGTGCAGTTCGGGGGTGAAGTCGATCAGGTCGTCCGCGCCCAGGCCCTGGCGCTCGAAGGGCGGCGGCCGGGTCGGAAAGGGCTGGGTCGGCGCGGCCCGTTCCCCCGGCACCGTCGAGGCGGGCACCGGCTTTTGCGCGATCGGCCACACCGGCTCGCCGCTGACGCGGTCGAAGACGAAGCAGAATCCCTGCTTGGTCACCTGCGCCACGGCCTCGATCCGGCGCCCGTCGACGTTGATGTCCGCCAGGACCGGCGCCGCCGACAGATCGTAATCCCACAACTCGTGGCGCAAAATCTGGTAGTGCCAGACGCGCTCGCCGCTTTGTGCGTCGAGGCAGACCAGGCTGCCGGCGAAGAGATTGTCGCCCGGTCGCGCGCCGCCGTAGAAATCGTTGTAGGGAGAGCTGAAGGGCAAATAGACATAGCCCAGTTCCTCGTCGGCGCTCATCTTCGTCCACACGTTGACGCCCCCGTAATC
>JASLOY010000742.1 GCA_030745255.1 Vicinamibacterales bacterium | reverse complement strand
ATTCTTGGACCTAGGTCGCCACGCTGTGCTGGCAGAGCGTGCAGAGCTGATGTGACGAAGCGCAGGAGCGCCGGAGGCCTCGCGTCCTAGCAGCTCGTGGTGGAAGTCCCGCGTTGCACCAAGAGCGATACGTTCGGCTCACAAGGCGCGACGAGGGAGCATACCGGCCGTATTCGAGCCCGCTGAGCCAGAAGCTCAACGCCGTGAGCCGGGATGTAGCGCCGGTCGACTGCAGCGGTGATTTTCACCAGGGGCTGCTAGGTCGCCTGTTCGGCAGCCTCGGTCGCGGGAGGCTCTGGAGAGGCTGGCGGTGTAGGCGGCGCCGCGGCCGCCATGGGCGCCAACGGCATCACCAGCCAGGCCACCACGTACACGAGAATGCCGCAGACGATCGCGCCCGGGAAGATGGTCAACACGACCCACAGCAACCGGACCGGTGTGGAGTCGACCTGGAAGTACTCGGCGAGCCCGCCGCAGACCCCCGCCAGCTTGACGTCGGTGCGCGACCGGGTGAGTCGGCGCAGTGGGAGGGTGACCGCGTCACCGTTTGGGGCAGCGGGGATGAGCAACCAGGCTGCTAGATACGCGATCAACCCGAAGAAGATCGCGCCGGGGACGATGCTCAGCACGATCCAGAGCACCCGCACCAGCGCCGCGTCGAG
>JASLOY010000741.1 GCA_030745255.1 Vicinamibacterales bacterium | reverse complement strand
CTCCGCCGCACGGTCAACGACGCCGCCATCGTGCCGAAGCGGCATCCGAGAATTCGTGGTGTACCGCAGCAGCGTTTCCCAAGCCTGGGGCGTAGACCGTGTCGAGAAATTGAATTCACTGCGCCCCTCCCAAGCCGGTTTCGGGTAGGGCGGAGCTACCGGTTTGCGGGAACATCATTACTTCCACGGCGACTCCGTCGAGGTTCGGTGAGCGTGTCTTTCGAAAAACGCCTCTTTAATCAGACGGGGGGAAGCGACAGCATGAAGACCATCGTCATTGGGAGCGGCTCCACTCTCGACGGGCAATTTTCTTTTACACACAGGTTCACCGCTCGTGAGAGAGACAACTATAACCTTGAGATCCGGGTCGGAAACGCTCGTTGCGAGGTTGCCAGTCTCGTTGTCGATTAGAGCCACTGGGGCAGCGCCAAGTGGGAATCGTCCTGAACTGGTTCTCCGAACTCCAGGCGCGGGTGCCGACGGGACGGTAGGCGCGAAGAATGCCTACCACGCGCTCTACCATGCACAGCAAGGCCGCATGGCAACTCGTGTCGCTTTCTCGGGCATTAGTGGCACAAACTGAAATTACTGGAAAAAGGCGAAGGTAGGGCTGTTCTTCCCCATTTCGCCGCTTAAGTAATGGCGGAAGCGCCTGGGAGTCG
>JASLOY010000740.1 GCA_030745255.1 Vicinamibacterales bacterium | reverse complement strand
GTCCGGGCGGATCATCGCGGGACGTACGGCGCGGTGGCGGCGGTGTTGAACCGCTGCGAGGAGAATGGCATCACGCGGGTCTCCCTGCGGACGGAGCCGGAATAGCCAAGGAGGTCGGACAAATGAGCAGATTGCAACGCAGTTGCGTGGTCGGGTCAGTCGTGTTTCACGCGATGATTCTGCTCATGCTCGTGCTGGGCCCGATGCTGTTGGCCAAGCGCGAGGAGAAGATCCGGGTGATCGACCTCGTTCCGTCGGACATGATCGACAAGTTGCTGGCCCCGGCCGCCCCAGTGGCTCCGCCGCCAGCCCAAGCCCCACCGAAACCAACTCCGCCCAAGCCGACACCGGAACCGAAAAAAATCCAGCCCAAGCCAAAACCGAAGCCTGTTCCGCCCAAGCCCAAGCCCAAGCCCAAGCCCAAGCCCAAACCCAAACCGAAGCCCAAGCCTCAAATAAAGGTCAACCTAGACTCGGATGTCCGGAAACCAAACGCGCGAGATGAGGAGGCGGACAAGCGCGCCCGCCAAGCCGAGGCCAAACGCCGGGCAGCACTCAATAAACTCGAAGCCAAGCTCTCCGGCCGCACGCCGGTCAACGTCCCGCTTGGCCAACATGCCTCGGCCAATTACGCATCGCTTATCCGCCGCACCTACATGGAC
>JASLOY010000073.1 GCA_030745255.1 Vicinamibacterales bacterium | reverse complement strand
CGCACGGTGACGCCCCGGATCCGATCCTCGCCCTCGGAGTACTCGTTCTTCCAGGTGATGTAGTCACGCGCGCAGGTGGTCAATACATCCACCTGGTGTCGGCCGGCGAGCCGTTCCGCGATCAATCGGCAGTGGTACTCGGAACCCCCGAGTATCTCGGCGCCGTAGCGTTGGACGATGAAGGCGATCTTCACGAGTGGGTCTGGAAGATGCTCAAGGAGTCGGAAGTCAGAAGACAGAAGTCAGGAGGAAGCCGGAGGGCCTCGTCAACATCTGTTTCAGGGGCGGTGTCTGAGAGATAGATGGTGTACATCGTGTGGGCCTCCGATTCGATCACGAGAAGTGCGAGACGAGCCGGTCGAGGTGGGCGACGAATCGCGCGTCGGTAAAATCGGTCAACCGGCGCCGCTGGCCCTCTTGTATGCTCGTGCGCAATTTATCATCGTACACTAGGAGCCCGAGCATCTCTGCCGCGTACTCCAAGTCTTTCGGTGAGAACGCGATGCCGGCGCCACCGAGCGTTTCCGGCACTGCCGTCGATGCATACGCCAGCACCGGCACATCAGTGGCCATCGCCTCGAGGAGTGGGACGCAGAACCCTTCGTGCTCGCTCAGGGACACATAGGCGCTGGCAGTCCGGTAGAACACGACCAGGTCCTCGTCCGGCACCGGTCCCACGAACCAGAATCGTTCACTCGTCATCTTGTATTCGATCATCAGCGCGCGGAGCATCGCGTAATAGCGGGGACAGGCGTCCTCCCGTCCCACGAAGATGAACCGGTGAAACGCGTCGATGTACCGCTTGTAGTGCTCGGCGAGCCGCAGGTGGTCCTCGAGCTTCTTGTTCGGGACGATGCGCCCGACGAAAAGGATGTTCGTCAGCCCATCACGCAGCACCCGCTCGAGTGCCGGGCGGGGCGACGCCTCGGTCAGGCGCGCCGTGTCCACCGCGATCGGAAACACGCCGGTCTCGCTGAAACCGAGCGTCTCGAGCTCCTGTCGGTTGTATTCGGAATCGCCCAACGCCAGATCGACTCGACCAGCCAGACTGGCAAGCTCCTCGCGTCCGCGGGTGACCAGTGCGACGAGGCCGGCGTCGTAGCCGGCGAAGAAGTGCGCCGGCGTGATGTTGTGATACTGGATGACCTTCCCGGCCGGCAGAGATGCGAGCACCTCGCTCATCGGCGAGGCGATGGCGAAATGCAGCACCGTGACATCGCCTCGACGCGCCGCCGGTTCTGAGAACGGACGAATCTCTCCTCGCAAGTCGTCATCGATGGTCAAGGCGTAGATGTCGGAGTCGTGGCCTCGTGCGCGAAGCAAGCCGCGCACGCGACGCGCGCTGTCGCCCACCGCGTCGCCGCGATGGGCGGCCGGCAGCCACTGATTGATCACCATGGCCTGGTTTTCGGGTGGGGCATCCCGCGAGGGCCGGCGTCGCGGCCTCGGCTTGCCGGGGTCACAGCCCGCCTGGCTGCACCCTCCTCGCGCCTTGCGCGGGTCGGTCGCGGCATGGAGTACGACGCCGAAAACCGACCCCTGTCGTTTCTCAGCACCCTGCTAGACGAGGTCCGGAGCGCGCAGCAATTCTTCACAGGTTCTCCCCGCGCTCTCCCGGCGCGAAAGGCAGGGCTTTGTAGGCTGATGGCCGATACAGACGCAACTCTTCCAGGCGTTCCCAATCCCCGAACCGCTGCCAGAAATCCCATCGCACCTCGGTGCGCGGACGCCGGGCAGATCGGCTCACCTGGTCGATCGCCTCACACAGGACCGTCTTGAAGTCATGCGCCAGCAGCCGGTCCAGTGCTGAGTCCTGGCCCCGCACGATCTCCGACTCGAGCGCCGGGTTGGACAACACTGTGTCCATGATCGCGGCCACATGTCTGGGGTCCTTCGTCTCGTAGAGGACGCCGGCGCCGTCCATCGTCGAGGGCACCGCCGTTGAGGCGTAGGCGACGACCGGTATCCGCTTGTGGAAGGCTTCGATCAGCGGTACGCAAAAGCCCTCGTGCTCGCTCGCAGACAGGAACAGGTCTGCTACGTCGTAGCACGCGGTCAGCTCGGCGTTCGAGACGTGACCCATGATGTGCACGTCCGGCACCCGCAATGTGGCGATCAGGTGATGCAGCGTCGCGAGATACGATTCGAACCCCCCGTGGGCCCCGACCAGCAACAATCGGGCATTGGGCTGATGTTTGAGCCGGAATGCCTGATAGAACCGGATGACATCCTCGATCCGCTTGCTCGGGATGATGCGACCGACGAAGAGAATGTTGACCCGCTCGTCATCGAATTCCGAGACCAGCGTGCGGTCAGGTGTCTCATGCAAATGAGCGAGGTTTGGCACGACCGGGAGCACACCGGTGTGCGGGAAACCGAACTGCTGGAGCTCCTGGCGGTTGAACTCGGAGTCCCCCAGCGCCAGGTCGCACCGGGGCACATAGGCGCGAAGCTCGCGCCGGCCGCTGTAGCAGAGACGCACGAGGTCCTCATGCACCCCGACGAAGAATTCGGGTGGAGTGATGTTGTGATAGACGAGCACCATCCGGTCCGGGAGGGCGTAGGCAATTCTCGACGCCCGTGACCCGATCGAGAAGTGGTGGATGAGAATGTTGTCCGGATGCGAAGCCTCAATGAGATCTCGATAGTCGTGGGTGAGCGGTTCCAGCCTGGGGTCGGCGGTCTCGACGAAGACCTCGGATTCGTAACCGGCTGAGCGCAGTGCACTACAGATGCCGAGCACTTCGTTGCCGATGGCGTCGCCATAGCCGAGCGTAGCCAGCACTTGGTGAACGGCGGGACGAGGCTGTGAAGACGGCGCGGTCATGAAGCAGGTCCGATACCATTGGCGCCGCTGCTCCGGGAAGCCGGACCGGTAGGCAGTCGGTCGACCTGCTGCCGGGCGGGTGGCAGGTTGCGCCGGCGGCGGCCAAACCAACCCACACGCGGTTGCGTCCGCTTCACCGAAGACGCTTCCTCACGCTCTAACCGATCGAGCATGTCCAGGTATTTCTGTTCGATGACTGGCCAGGCGTAGTTCGTGTTGAAGTAGGTTCGCCCGTTCGAGCCCAGCGCGCTGCGCAGGGCGCTGCTCGATACGATCGTATGCAGCGCTTCGGCGAACTCCTCGTAGGTCTCGTAATAGAGTCCGGCGTTGCTCCGGATACACTGACCGCACAACACGTCGCAGTGGCCGTTGACCAGCACGGGGCGACCAAGCGCCCACGCCTCCAGTGTCACCATCGACAGGCTCTCGTAGTAGGAGGGCATCACCAACAGATCGGCCGCCGCCATGGCGTCGAATTTCTCCTGATCGGTGATGTAGCCCAGATGCCGGATGCGTGGGTGCGTGGGAATCGGCGTGACCGGGTTACCGATCAGTACGAGGGTCAGCTGTGGCGAGACACGCGCATAACGCTGAAAGTAGTCAAACAGCTCGGGGCAGCCCTTGTTTTCGTCGATTCGCCCTACGTAGATGACCACCGGGCCTTCGATGCCGGTCGCCTGGCGAAATCGCAGCGGTTCTGGCTGCGCCGGCACTTCCGACCCGATGCCGACGACGACGCCAGGCACGGTCTCGTTGTTCGACACCGCGTGAATCAGAGCCCGCTCCTCGTGCGAGTTGTACATGAGCGCGCGAACGCTGCGAAAGCTGTCGCCGAAAATGCGCAGCCCCAGGGCTGGGTCCCGTTCGGCGGTGGGCACCAGCACAGCTCGTGGAGCTGCGACCCGGATGCCGTGATACGCGTGGTAATACCGGTAGCTGAAGAAGATGCAGTAGTCGTAATCATCGCCCTGCCGGCGCAGGTGGTTGATCAGGCTCGGGCTGGTCGGTCCTTCGCTCCGCAGCCACGCCAACTCCTCCGCGACTGAATGCGGTTCCTCGAACACCTGTTTGGATCGCTGGCCGAAATCATTGACGTCGCGCTCGCAGCTGACAGGAAATCGCCGGACCCGAAGACCATTCACCAGGTCGAGCCCGGCGTCAAGCTCGTTGCGCCATGTAATGTAGTCGGTCGCGCAGGTCGTGAGCACCTCGACCTCGGCGTGTCGGGCGAGATGTTCCGCGACATACCGGGCATGCAGCTCCGCGCCACCGTTCAGTTCGGTGCCATAGCGCTGGACGACGACGGCAAGCCTCACTGTTCGTCGGTGCCGGTCTCCCCCTCGGGGGATGGCCGCGCGACGGTCTCGGTCGCTGGTGACGCCGCCGGTGCGGGGGCATCACCTGGACCCGGCGTCGACGGCGCGGGGGCTGATGTTGGCGACCCGGTGTCGGCGACCTGCGCCAGCGCGGCTGGTGTCGGCGGTTCAGGGTCCCCGGACGGAGCGGTCGAAGTCGATGGGTTCGTCTCCGGTGGCTTGGCCGACAGCTCTTCGACCGGCGCAGGTGGCGGCGCGGCTGGAGGGTTCTGTTCCGGCTCGGTGTTCTGACCAGCCGTGCCCGTTGGGAGCGTCGTAGCGGCCGGTTCAGGCGGCGGCGTTGCCGTGTCACTCTCGGCGGATCCCCCGCCCGGGGCGTTCGTTCCGGTGTCGGGCGTCGCCGTCCCGCCGGAGCGTCGCCGTGACCGTCGCCGCCTTCGGCGAGGCCGGCTGGTTCCGGTCGACGATGTATTCTCTGCGTCCTCGCCCGTGGCGTCGGGGCCGCCGGGCGGTTGCGGGGACCGGCTCTGGACCACCGATTCCAGTGCGCGCGCCCGCCGTTCGTCGAAATCGAGCCGCCCGGCTACCGACTCCACCAGCATCCGGTGATTCTTCATGTCCACCGACAGTCGGCTCATCTCCACCACGAGATTGTTGAGCACCTCGTAGTTCAGGGCGTCGAGCTCCTCGCGCGCGGCAAATTTCGCACCGGCCCGCTCGAACTGCTTGGTGACTCGCTCGGCAAGATCGGTCTGTTGCTGCAGGAGCCGCAACGTCCAGGTGTTGATCTCCGCCTGCCGCGTCAGCGCGAACGAGACCGGGTTCGGGTTGATGAACAGTTTGAGGATCGGGTTCAAGAGCTTGCGGATCAGACGGATCAGTTTCCCCATCGTTCCTCTAGACGACGCGTAGATCGTGTCCTGGTCGAATTCGAACGGTTCCGGCGCCGGGCCCGGTTTCTCGTAAGGGACCACCGGTTCCAACGCCGCGGGTGGCTCGAGGTTCCGGTAATGCTCGACCAGGTCAGAACGGACCTGCCGGGGGTCGAGAAACCGCTCGAGCTTCACAGTGGCCAGCTCCTGGGTTTGTTGCTCGGTGTAGTCGGTGCCTCGCTTCTCACGGATACGCTGACGGATCTGCTCCATGATTCGCGTGACATCGACAGAACTCGATTGAATGTTGAACTCGGCCATTGTTATTTAGTCGGGGCTGCGCCCCGAACCCCACGCGGGCGCTCCGCGGGGACCCCCACGGCCCCACTCCGCGGCATCTTTCCGTGGGGCTCTGCCCCACACCACCGGCGACTTCTTTGTCTCGAAACCGAAGTTCACGTTTCGCACATCCTCGCCGACGAAGTCGATGTCCTTCGGGCTCGACACGCCGAGGCCACGCTCCTCGGCCATCCGAAGATACGTGATTGCCCGCGGATCGAAGCCCATCATACCGGCTGCGACCGAATCGATCGCCACCGAGTCGAGGGACGTCCTGACCACTGCCACGAGCGCCGTCCGGCTGCGCGGGGCCACCGGTTCGTTACGTGGGGGCGTATCCACCAGAGTGGGCATGGAGTGTCAGGGGGCAAACGGTCGGTAGATGATGATGGCGACCGACAGGGCCCACCCGGCGACGCAAAACGCCATGGGACGGTCCCGCAACAGGATGTCCGATGGACCGAAGCCGTCTGTCTGGCCGTGTACCAGCATGAGATAGCGCAGCACCCCGCAGATCGGAAACGGAATCGTCAAGGTCAGCAGATCGGCGCCGAACTTTTCCACCGTCTCCGCGCCGGTGGTGTATACCGCGTAGCTTACCAGGGTTGCGGCCGCCACGATCGTGACCAGTTGGTCCAGGATCTGCTGGCTGTAGTGGCCAAGTGCAGGACGCCGCTGCGTCGCCTCAACGCTCAGAACCCCGATCTCCTGGCGCTCGACAGCGCGCAGAAGATGGCGAACGTGCCGCCCGCGCGGGCCACGGCACTCGGTTCGAGGAGCTGGCCCCCGAACACGAGCCCCGCAAACACGATGAGATTCTTGGTCCACTGATCCGGCCGAAACAAGACAAGCAGGCCGGCAGCCAAGCCGTGGCCCGGCGTCTCACCGTGCAGTGAGACATCGG
Source organism: Vicinamibacterales bacterium (assembly GCA_030745255.1). Lineage (GTDB taxonomy): Bacteria > Acidobacteriota > Vicinamibacteria > Vicinamibacterales > UBA8438 > NP936. The sequence continues at coordinate 4,807 of JASLOY010000073.1, read as the reverse complement.
TCATCGCCTGGCTCGGTAGAAATGTGCGCCATCGAGTACAGCGCGGCGTGTGGGCTGAAAACGAGTCGTCAGGACTTAGTTGAAGCTACTCACCGCTTCGACCTCGGACTCGAACGTATCGAATACGGTCAAGAGCTTGGTGATCGCCAGCAGGTCAGTGATGCGCTTTGTGAGGTTGACGAGCTTGAGCTTGCCACCTTGCCGGCTGACCGTCGTGTAGGTGCGGACGATTTCCCCCAGGCCCGCGCTGTCGACGTAGGGTACGTCCTCGAGATTGAGAAGGAGGTTGCGGTGGCCATCCTGCATCAAACTGTTGATTCTTTCCTTCAGCAGCTCATCGCCCTCGCCGATCGTCAGCTTGCCCTTGAGATCCAAGACCACCACGTTCTCAAGCGATCTTTCCTCGATTTCCATGAAACTCTCCCAATGGGTCCCACGTCGTTGCCGCTACGCAACGGTGCGTAAGAGCCTATTTCCCGAAGCTTTAGCTGGGCTTCAGACCGCGCAAACCGTACTATGAACCCCGCAAACTGTCAAATAGACCGTCTCGGCGACTCGATCCCGCATGGAGCGCCGGCACGCCGCGGAATCTAGTCGGTGTCCCGGCGTTGCTTCTTTCGGGACCGCTTACGCGCCAACGCCTGCTTTGCACGGCGCTTGTCTGCCGGTTTCAGATAGTACGAATGTTTCTTGATGTCCTTGATGATGTCTTCCTGCTGGACTTTGCGCTTGAAACGGCGTAGCGCGCCTTCGATCGATTCGCCCTCTTGCACCTTGACTTCAGCCAAACCTGTTGCCACCTCCCTTGCGCGGTGAGCGACCCGTCTTCGATGACGCGTCGGAGACCCCGTGTGACGGGCGGTCGGGGTCGCCGAGCGAGTATGCTAGTCTTCCCTCGCGCCCGTTGAACAATGAAAAGGGGCGGCCCCCAGGGGCTGGGTGGTGACGGGCCACGATTTCACCGGCACCCTGTTCTTGAAACGGGACAATCGTACATTCTAGGCGGAACGCCCGGTGCCGTCAACGGCCGTTACCGTCAGCACGCTGGCGTTTGTGAACGAGAAGACATCCAGTTGTCGTCGATGAAGATTCTGGTCGTCGGGAGCGGCGCGCGCGAGCACGCCCTGGCCTGGAAGCTCAGCCGCGAGCCCGGTGTCGGCGAAGTGGTCTGCGCGCCGGGCAATGCCGGTTCGAGACAGGTCGCGCGCCGGCAGTCGCTCGACGCATCGGACCCGGCGGCCATTCTTGCGCTCGCCGAGGGCGAGGCGGCCGATCTCACTGTCATCGGGCCGGAGTTACCGTTGGCGCTTGGGGTGCAGGATCTGTTTGCGGCGCGTGACCGGTTGCTGTTCGGACCGAGCCGTTTCGCGGCGCAGCTCGAGTCGAGTAAGGCGTTCGCGAAGGACTTCATGGACCGCCACGACGTGCCCAGCGCTCGGTTCCGCGTGTGCGATCGGGCGGAAGAGGCGGTCACCGCGGTGGCGGGGCCGGAGTTCGGTTTTCCGGTTGTCGTCAAGGCCGATGGCCTGGCGGCGGGGAAGGGCGTGACCGTCGCGCCCGACCGCGCCGCGGCCGAGCTGGCGGTGCGTGACGCGATGCTCGACCACCGGTTTGGTGCGGCTGGACACCGGGTCGTGATCGAGGAGTGCCTCATCGGTGAAGAGGCTTCTTTCTTCGCGATCTGCGATGGGCGGCAGGCGGTTGGCTTGCCGACTGCGCAGGATCACAAGCGTGCCTTCGATGGTGACGTCGGCCCGAACACCGGCGGTATGGGAGCGTTCGCGCCGAGCCCGCTTGTGACACCGGACGTCGAGCGTCGCATCAGACGCGAAATCGTCGACCCGGTCCTCGACGGCCTGGCCGGCGAAGGACACCCGTATCGGGGATTTCTGTATGTCGGATTGATGCTCACGAAGGATGGACCTCGGGTGATCGAGTTCAACGTCCGACTGGGCGACCCCGAGGCGCAGGTCGTCCTGCCGATGGTGCGTGACGATCTGGCGCCACTGCTCGAGGCGGCCGCGCGTGGAGCGCTCGAGACGACCTCGTGCGACCAGACCGGCGAACCGCATGTCGGGGTGGTGCTCGCCTCGGGTGGGTATCCCGGGTCCTATGAGACCGGCGCGCCGATTGAGGGGCTCGACGACGCGTCTGCGCTCGAGGGGGTGCTGGTCTTCCATGCCGGCACCGAGGTGCGGGATGACACGGTGGTGACCACGGGTGGTCGGGTGCTCACGGCGGTTGGCTGCGGTGTCGACATCGCCGAGGCGATCGAACGCGCCTACGCAGCCGAGGCGTGTATTACGTTCGCGCGGAAGCAGGTCCGGACCGACATCGGACGCAAGGCTTTACGGAGTGTCCCAGGAGATGGAAGTCAGGAGACCGGAGACAGGAGGAAGCCGGAGGGCTTCGCCAGCTTCGGTTCTGACGGCATGGGGCGCGGGGAGACGGGACACGATGGGTGATTTGCAGGTGCAGGTCTTGATGGGATCCGGGTCTGATGCCAGCGTGATGGCGAACACGGTCCGCACACTGCGCGACCTCGGAATCACATGCGCCATGACAGTGGCATCCGCCCATCGATCTCCGGACCGCGTGCGGCGCGTGATGGACGAGGCGCTGGGTCGCGGCGTCAAGGTCTTCGTCGTCGGTGCGGGCGCCGCCGCCCATCTGGCCGGTGTGGTCGCGGCGCACACGGCCCTCCCGGTGATCGGCGTGCCGATCGACTCGTCGCCGTTAGGCGGGTTCGATGCCCTGTTGTCGACCGTTCAGATGCCACCGGGCATCCCGGTGGCCACGGTTGCTGTCGGGCAGGCGGGTGCGACGAACGCGGCTGTGCTGGCGGCGCAGATCCTCGCCGTGGGCGACCCGAACCTACGGGGGCGCCTGGACGACTACCGGCGTGGGCTTGCCGACAAGGTCGAGCAGGCGGCCGCAGAGTTAGAATCGTAGGATCAGATGCCGACCCCTTCCAGCATCATCAGCAGCAGCGCCTTCTGCGTGTGGAGCCGGTTTTCCGCCTGGTCGAACACTACGGAGCGTGGGCCCTCGAGCACCTCTTCATCGACTTCCTCGCCGCGGTGCGCCGGCAGGCAGTGCATGAAGAAGGCGTCGTCGTTGGCCTCGGCCATGAGCGCGCGGGTGACTCGAAACCCCTGGAACGCTGCGCGGCGACGGGTCGCGTCCGTCTCCTGACCCATCGAGGTCCAGACATCGGCGTACACGGCGTCGGCACCCCGAACCGCCTCGACCGGGTCCTGATACTGCACGACCTCGGCGTCGTGACAAGCCACGCGTCGGGCCGCGGCAAGCGTCTCCTCCGACAGGGCAAATCCAGTGGGCGATGCCAGGTGGAGGTTCAGACCCAGCATCATGGCCGCATGGGTCAGCGAGGTGGCGACGTTGTTGCCGTCGCCGACATACGCCAGTGTGCGACCCGTCACTGTCCCGCATCGCTCGTGCACGGTCAGGCAATCGGCCAGTGCCTGACACGGGTGCTCCTCATTGGTCAGGGCGTTCACGATACGCAGTCGGGTGGTGGCCTCGACGAACTCATGTAGCCGCGCTTGCTCGAAGGTGCGGACTGCCGCCACCGACGCCCACCGCTCGAGTGTGCGAGCCACGTCCGCCAGGGGTTCGCGCGTGCCGAGGGCATCTGCCGACGGCGGGCAGGTAACGTGGCCGCCCAGCTCGCGCATTGCGATTTCGAACCCGGTCCTCGTTCGCAGCGACGGTTTGTCGAACAGCAGCGCCAGCGAGTGCCCGGCCAGGGCCCGCGCCGTCGGCGCGTCGGCGCCGAGATGGCGCTCCCGCTTCAACCGCGCGGCCAACACGAGACAGGTTTCGAGCGCCTCGGGTGAGAGGTCCAGCACCGACAGAAAAGTGCGACCCGGCATTACGTTCTGTAGTCCGCGTTGATGTGAACGTATTCGGCGCTGAGGTCACAGGTCCACACCGTGGCCCTGCCGGTGCCGCCGGTCCCGACGTCGACCCCGATCTCCACCTCGGTCCCGCTCAGATGCTCGGCGGCCGCCGGTTCCCTGTCGGCGAAAATCTGCTCGTCGCCGAAGAGCTCGACCTCGCCGACACGAACTCGCGTGTGCGCGAGGTCGAAGTCGACCCCGGCTCGTCCGGCAACCGCCACGAGGCGGCCCCAGTTCGGGTCGCCCCCGTGCACCGCCGTCTTTACCAGTGGTGAATTGGCGATGGCGCGTGCCGTCTGCCTGGCCTCGGCGACCGAGCGCGCGCCGGTGACGGTGATGGCGACCAGCTTGGTGGCCCCTTCACCCCCTTTGATTATGGCGAGCGCAAGCTCCCGACACACGGCCTGGAGCGCGTCGACGAACGCCGGGTAGCCGGTGTCGTCAATGTGAATTCCAGAGCGGCCGCTGGCCAGCAGCAAGACCATGTCGTTGGTCGAGGTTTCCCCGTCGACCGTGATGGCGTTGAACGTGTCGTCCACCGCCTCTCGCAGCGCGCGCTGCAGGCGCGGCGCGGCGACCTTCGCGTCGGTCGTCAGCAGCGCCAGCATCGTCGCCATGTTCGGTTCGATCATGCCGGCGCCCTTGGCCATGCCACCCACATGGAAGACACCGGCGGGTGACGTGGCGCGAACCGCCGCCTCCTTCGGCCACGGGTCGGTCGTCATGATCGCCTCGGCCGCCGCTTGGTGCCCGTCCCGGCCCAGCGCGGCGGCCGCCTGCGTAATGCCCTGGGTTAACTTCTCGCCATCCAGCTGTGCGCCAATCACGCCGGTAGAGGAGACGAGAACCTGTTCCTTCGAACAGCCGACGAGGTGGGCCGTGTC
>JASLOY010000739.1 GCA_030745255.1 Vicinamibacterales bacterium | reverse complement strand
CAACACCGGTCGTGAGGTCGAAGGGTACCGCGACGTGATCCGTGACCTGTACGTGAGCATGGACGAGCTCGTGGGCCGCGTCGTCGAGCAGACCGGCCCGGACGAGGCGCTGCTCGTGCTCTCCGACCACGGCTTCAAGCCCTTCCGCCGCTGTGTCGATTTGAACGCCTGGCTGCGCGAGCACGGTTACCTGACGCTGCAGGCGGGGGCGACGACGACGGACATGCTGCAGGGCGTCGACTGGGCCCAGACCACGGCCTACGCCGTCGGCTTCGGCGGCATCTACCTGAACCTCGAGGGCCGCGAGGCCCAGGGCGTGGTGCCCGACGAGGACGTGGGCGCCGTGAAGGCGGAGCTGCGCGACGCGCTGCTGGCCCTGCGCGACGACGAGGGCGACGGGGCGCGGCCGATCGGCGCCGTCCATCGCCGCGAACAGGCGTACTCGGGCCCGTATGTCGACGAGGCGCCGGATCTGTTCGTCGGCTTTGCGCCGGGTTACCGGTCGGCCTGGAAATCGGTCACCGGCGGTCTGGGAGCGGCCGTGTTCAGCGACAACACGCGGCCCTGGAGCGGCGACCACAACATGAACCCCGCCGACGTGCCGGGGGTACTGTTCGCCAACCGCGCACTCCACGGCGAAACCGCCGATATCACCGACATCGCA
>JASLOY010000738.1 GCA_030745255.1 Vicinamibacterales bacterium | reverse complement strand
CAAATACCTGCGCAACTACAGGCCCAGCACCATCACGCGGATACACGCCCGCGACGGCCAGCTTATCTCCGAACTCTACCAGGAGCGCAGGGTGCCGATCTCCCTCGCGAGAATCCCCGCCCGGATGCGGCAGGCCATCCTCGCCATCGAGGACGCGCGCTTCTACAAGCACCCCGGGGTGAGCACGCGCGACATCGTCCGCGCCTTCTGGCGCAACATACGGGCGCAGCGGCTCGTCCAGGGGGGCTCGACGATTACCCAGCAGCTCGCCAAGGTCCTCTTTCTCACCTCCGAGCGCACTCTCAAGCGCAAGATCAAGGAAGCCCTCCTCGCCCTCGAAATCGAGCGGCGGTTCACCAAGGACGAAATCCTGGAGTTCTATCTCAATCAGATATATCTCGGCAGCGGGGCCTACGGCGTCGAGGCCGCCGCGCGCGGCTACTTCGGAAAGGCCGTGAGCCAGCTCACCCTCCCCGAAGCGGCCACCATCGCCGGGCTGCCCAAGGCCCCCTCGCGCTTCAATCCGCGCACCAACCCCAAGCGGTCCCTGGGCCGCCGCCGCCTCGTCCTCCAGCGCATGCGCGAGGTCGGCTTCATCACCCCCGAGCAAGAGCGCGCCGCCGCCGGCGAGCCGATTCACCTCGTCCCCCGCGCCACGAACACCGC
>JASLOY010000737.1 GCA_030745255.1 Vicinamibacterales bacterium | reverse complement strand
TCGCCAGTTGGCCGGTGGCCCGGGCGAAGTCCCGGACCTGCCGGGGGTTGACCACCACGACCGGCAGCTGGGTCGCCGCGATGGCGGCGACGGCCGCCCGTTCGTAGCCGCCGGTGGCCTCGAGGACGACCAGGGCGGGCGCCAGCTGCTGGAGCCGCGCCCGAAGGCGCTCGAGGCCGAGCGCATCGTTGGGCACACACCACCGGGCGTCCCCGGGACGCACGGCCACCACCAGCTCGGCCTTCGCCACGTCAATGCCAACCACGGGTCCGGGTTGCGTCATGGGCACACCTCCACCGGACGGTACGACGACGTTGGCCCAACCTTGCGGATGCGGGCTGGTTCCCGCGCAACTGTTCGGGCTCTGAGTATCGGACGGGCAACGCCCAGGCTACCGTGCGGTCTGCGCGACCCAGGGGGCATCGAGCTGTTGCCCGTCACCGTCCGTTTCGTGGTTCACTGTAGCCACGAAACTGACGGATCGGAAGATACAAGGGGGCGACGGCGGCAGGAAGACCGATGACCATTGACGAGGTCACGAGGGCGGCGGATGTCCTCGGTGCCGATCGCTGGAACATTTGGATGAAGTGCGGTCTTCATGACTGGGCGGCGTTACCGCAGACCGACTCGCACGAACATTACTGTCCGCAGTGCTACACCGTGTGG
>JASLOY010000736.1 GCA_030745255.1 Vicinamibacterales bacterium | reverse complement strand
GAAGTTCACCAGGATCTGTTCGAGCTGGCTCGGGTCGGCCGTGATCGGCTTCACATCTTCCTGGAGCACCGTGTCGATGATCAGGTCCTCGCCCAGCACCCGCTGCAGCATCCGCTGCACGTCGCGCACGACCGCATTGAGATCGACGCGGGTCATCTTCAGCACCTGCTGTCGGCTGAACGCCAGCAACTGGTTGGTCAGACCCGCGGCTTTCTTCACCGCGTGCCGGATCTGCTGCGCATCGCCCCGCGCGGGATCGTCCTGGCCGATCTGCATCAGCACGAGATCGCTGAAGCCCATGATGACCGTGAGGAGGTTGTTGAAGTCATGGGCGATGCCGCCGGCCATCCGGCCGATCCCTTCCATCTTCTGCGACTGGATGAGCTGCTGCTCGAGACTCCGCCGCTCGGTCACATCCTCGGCAATCCCGGCGATCCGCCGCACGTGTCCGTCGGCATCGGTGACCGGGAACGCCCGGTCGTGGATCCACCGGACGGTCGTGTCATCCCGCACGATGCGATACTCCACGTCCATCTCGCCGATCGGCGCCCGGTGCAACAGCGCGTCCACGGCCCGGCCGCGGTCCTCGACGTGGATCATCTCCTGCCAGCCCGCCCCCTGCTCCACGATCGCGTCAGGATGCCGGCCCCAGATCCGCTCGTACGCC
>JASLOY010000735.1 GCA_030745255.1 Vicinamibacterales bacterium | reverse complement strand
CTGCCTCCTCGTTCGTCTCGGCTGCACAGACGTTGCAACCCAGCATGACATAGGGTTCTGCCAACTGAAGTGACGGTTGGAAACGCTCTCGGTAAATCTGGATCGCATGCATCATGGCGGCCGGCGCAAAATGTGAGGCAAAGGCGTAGGGCAGGCCCAACGCGGCAGCAAGCCCTGCACCGTACAGACTGGAGCCGAGTATCCAGATCGGTACCTCGAGGCCGCTTCCTGGTACGGCAGTGATCCGCTGCCCCGGCTCGGGTCGACCAAAGTAGCGCTGTAGTTCTTGTACATCGCGAGGAAAATCATCGACATCACCAGTCAGAGTTCGGCGCAGCGCGTAGGCTGTGAACTGGTCAGTGCCCGGTGCCCGCCCCAGTCCGAGGTCGATGCGCCCGGGATAGAGCGACTCCAGGGTGCCGAACTGCTCGGCGATGACCAGCGGGGCATGATTGGGCAGCATGATGCCCCCCGATCCGACGCGGATCGACCGGGTGCCGCCAGCGATGTGACCGATTACGACCGACGTCGCAGCACTGGCGATACCGGCCATGCCGTGATGTTCAGCAACCCAGTAGCGGTTGAAGCCGAGTGCCTCGGCATGGCGGGCAAGATCCAGGCTGTTGCGAAGGGCCTGGCCAGCGTCATTACCCTCTGTGATAGGGGAAAGATC
>JASLOY010000734.1 GCA_030745255.1 Vicinamibacterales bacterium | reverse complement strand
ACGCCCACGTAGGGCGACCACTGCTGCCTGACCTCTTGGGCGAGTCTGGGACTCGGAGTTCCGTTCGAACTCTCGGGCATGGTCGGCCCGACCGGCGAGCGGCGGTCTTGGCAGGCCATCGAGGCGCACACGACAAGCACGACGAGGCCGACTCGAACCCTCACCTTGTGGCCCCGACGTCGCGATGGCACCGACGGCATAGCCATGCTATCGGCACCCATCTGCGCAACCTGAAGGACAGGTCTCCCGCAACACGATCAGGAGTAGGCTGCAAGTGGGGCGCCGATGGCGGAACTCCGTCCGACTCGACCCGTAAACGACTGATTCAATGGAAGATACGGAAAGGTGAGAGCCAGACCTGCGCAAGCACGCGTCGGCCGGACATTCGATTCTGTGGTCCCGATGTCATGAACGCCATCGGGTTCCACCACCACGGTTGCCGCCACCCGGTGTAATCTGGCGCCCGCGGTGGACCTTGAGCTAGAGTCTGACGGTCAAGCGCGCCTGGACGGATCTACCAGCAAGGAGTTGCAGATGCTTCGCAAGTATGGAGTGGCGGCGTCAGTCGGCCTGTTGGCATTTCTCGCGGGACTGGCCGTGGATCGCCACGTCGTGACCGAGGCGCAAGGGATGGACCGCGTCTTCGAACTGCGAACCTACACGACCCACGATGGCAAG
>JASLOY010000733.1 GCA_030745255.1 Vicinamibacterales bacterium | reverse complement strand
GGCAGCATGATGCCGGGCTTGTTCGGTGGCAGCAGTGCCCGGAGGCGCATGAGCGTTCCAGATGCCCTTGATCATCTTGAACGCGAAGCCACCCAAGGGCTCCTCGACGAACAAGAAATTCCCCGCGAAGCGATCCGACGAGTAGAGAGTTCGGGAGTCATTTTCTTCGACGAGATTGATAAAATCGCTGGGCGCCATGGAGGCTCGGGACCAGATGTCTCACGCGAGGGCGTACAGCGTGACATTTTGCCGATTGTCGAGGGTAGCGTCGTTAACACTCGCTATGGCATGGTCCGCACTGCTCACATACTGTTCCTTGCCGCTGGCGCCTTCCATATGGCCAAGCCAAGTGACCTAATTCCTGAATTGCAGGGACGGTTTCCCATCCGTGTCGAACTCGATCCGCTCGATCGCGACGATCTCATTCGCATTCTGACTGAACCGGAGAACTCGTTAGTGCGGCAGTACACAGCACTGCTTCGAACAGAGGGGGTCGAGGTTGAGTTCACCGATGACGCTGTTACCGCTATTGCCGAATACGCTGCACTGGTGAATGACCGCACGGAGAACATCGGAGCGCGCCGGTTACACACTGTGATGGAACATGTCGTCGAGGAGCTATCGTTCACGGCTCCCGAGCGATCCGGAGAAAAAGTAACCGTCGACGCGGGATATGTTCGA
>JASLOY010000732.1 GCA_030745255.1 Vicinamibacterales bacterium | reverse complement strand
CGAGGTTGAGAATGTCCGCCTGCGGCGGGTGGTTTCGGATCTGACGCTGGACAAATTGATCCTGCAGGAGGCCGCCCGGGGAAACTTCTGAGCCCCGCGCGTCGTCGGCTGTGCGTCGAGCACGTCCGTCGAGAACTGGGCGTGTCCGAGCGTCGCGCCTGTGCGGCGCTGGGGCAGCACCGTTCGACGCAACGCAAGATCCCACGAGGTCGAGACGACGAGGAACGGCTGACCGCCGACATCATCGAGCTCGCCCGGCAATATGGCCGCTACGGCTATCGCAAGATCGCCGAGCTGTTGCGCCGGGCGGGCTGGGTCGTCAACGACAAGCGGGTCGAGCGGATCTGGCGACGCGAGGGGCTGAAAGTTCCCCCGAAACAACCCAAGCGCGGGCGGCTGTGGCTCGCCGACGGATCGTGCATCCGGCTGCGGGCAGAGCATCCCAACCATGTCTGGAGCTACGACTTCGTCGAGGACCGGACCCATGACGGGCGGAAGTATCGCATGCTCAACGTCGTCGACGAGTTCACCCACGAATGCATCAAGATCCGCATCGAGCGAAAGCTCAAGGCCGTCGATGTGATCGACGTGCTGTCCGACCTGTTCATCCTACGCGGCGTACCCGGCCACATTCGATCCGACAATGGTCCCGAGTTCATCGCCAAGGCCGTGCAGGCGTGGATCGC
>JASLOY010000731.1 GCA_030745255.1 Vicinamibacterales bacterium | reverse complement strand
GCTTCGTCCAGGCCCTCGGGAACCGCTGGTAGGGACTCCCCCGATCCATCGGCGTACGACACTTGGTGTTCCTGCGGTCCCGAGGTGGCCGGCGGTTCAGGCGATGGTGACGGACTCGTCGAGGTATACGTCCTGGATGGCGTTGAGGAGTTCGATGCCCTCGGCCATCGGACGCTGGAAGGCCTTGCGGCCCGAGATGAGGCCCAGGCCACCGGCCCGCTTGTTGATGACGGCGGTCCGGACGGCCTCGGCCAGGTCGCCGGCACCGGATGAGGCACCACCGCTGTTGATGAGGCCGATACGGCCCATGTAGCAGTTGGCCACCTGCCAGCGGCAGAGGTCGATGGGGTGGTCGGTGGTGAGCTCGTCGTAGACCAGTTCGTGGGTCTTGCCGAATCCCGGCAGGGCGTTGTAGCCGCCGTTGGTCTCGGGCAACTTCTGCTTGACGATGTCGGCCTCGATGGTGACGCCGATGTGGTTGGCCTGGCCGGTGAGGTCGGCGGACGCATGGTGGTCGACGCCGTCGACCTTGAACCCGGAATTGCGGAGGTAGCACCACAGCACGGTGAACATGCCGAGTTCGTGTGCGCGGGCAAAGGCCTCGCCCACCTCCTGGATCTGGCGTGTGGCCTCGTCGGAGCCGAAGTAGATGGTGGCGCCGACACCGGCGGCACCCAGGTCGTACGCCTGGTCGACCGAGCC
>JASLOY010000730.1 GCA_030745255.1 Vicinamibacterales bacterium | reverse complement strand
CAGCCGCCACCAGGGGGTCGCCCTGCGCTCCCAGGGTGACCCGGTGCTGTTCCTGGAGAACCCCGACGGAGTGAGCCCCGCCGCCCGGCGCAGGATGCTGGACACCCTGGGGCGCATGAACGAGCGGCGCTACGCCGAGCTCGGTGACGAGGACATCCAAACGCGCATCGCCCAGTACGAGATGGCGTTTCGCATGCAGGCTTCGATCCCCGAGCTGACCGACCTCTCCGACGAGCCGGACAGCACCTTCGAGCTCTACGGCCCCGACTCGCGCAAGCCGGGGACCTTCGCCGCGAGCTGCCTGCTCGCGCGTAGGATGGTCGAGCGCGACGTGCGCTTCGTACAGGTCTTCCACCGCGGCTGGGACCAGCACGCGAATCTGCCGACGGACCTGCCCAACCAGTGCCGGGACATCGACCAGGGGGCGACGGCGCTCGTCGCCGACCTCAAGCGCCGCGGGCTGCTCGACGACACCCTCGTGATTTGGGGTGGCGAGTTCGGGCGGACGATCTACTGCCAGGGAACCCTGACGCGCAAGAACTACGGACGAGACCATCACCCCCGCTGCTTCACGATCTGGATGGCGGGCGGAGGTGTCCAGGGGGGCGTCGTCCATGGGGAGACCGACGACTTCAGCTACAACATCACCCGCGATCCCGTGCACATCAACGACCTCAACGCGACGATCCTGCACTGCCTCGGCATGGACCACGAGCG
>JASLOY010000072.1 GCA_030745255.1 Vicinamibacterales bacterium | reverse complement strand
CTTCATTTGTTCGCAATGGCGCCTATGGCGTGGCAATTCCTGCGGGATCCACCGGTGGCCCTCAGTACACGGAACGTCGACTCGGGAAGAACCGAACGGAGGCGGCGGGTTGCTCGAGCGGCTCCTGCTCGATTAGCCGCCGGCAAATGCGTCGTGTCCGCGAACGCGTTCCTGCTAGCGAGGTTATGAATCCCGACGCGTTCTACTTCTGCCGTGTAAGGGCCGTGGTGACAATGAAGCCAACCAGTGAGATGGCTGGGGTGACCATGCCAACGCGGACCAGCACAGAGAAACTTGGTCCAAGTGTGGATTGCGCGGCGTGATACGCCCTGTGCGGCAGAGTCTCGGAAGGGAGCATCGGAGCGTGGATGGCTATCAAGAGAGGCAGCGAGAGCAGAAACACCGACTTGAAGAGCGAGCGATACCTTTTGAGTCGCTCTGGCGACCTCAAAGGCAACATCCCGAGCACGCCGCCACTATACGCCCCTACCGGACACTTGAACAGGTAGTGCAACTTCTGGGGGACACCATGCGCTACGCGACGAACGATGGGGTTCTCTGGTAAACTGCAGTGTCCGAGTCAGTTAAATAGAAGCGCGAGAAGGGATTCATGAGGCGTAGCGAGCGACATCACCTGAAGGAAAATACGTTCGCGGTCGCGATCGGAAGTCTGTGGGAACAGCTCCAAGGGCGGGGCCGTGTGCTGACAATGGGGGTCGCCATCGGTCTCGGCCTCCTCATCGCGTATGGCAGTTACTCCTGGTGGACCGGGCGGACCGAGTCGCAAGCTGGGGCACTGCTGGCCGAAGCGCTGGTGCTGGCCGATGCCCCCGTCGTCCCGCCTCCACCTCCACCGCCGCCGGCTCCGGTGCAGGACGCAGCCGAGGATCCCGACTCGACGGCCGAACCAGTGGAGACGTCAGAGGCGGTACCACCAGTCGAGCCGGTCGAATTCGTCCAGCCGCCCGGCACGTACGCCACGATCGAAGAGAAGTTTGCGGCTGCGCTGCCAAAGCTGATCGCCGCAGCCGATGCATACCCGAATACCCAATCCAGCATCACCGCTCGGTATCGTGCCGCGGCGGCACTGGCTGCGCTCGGACGCCAGGATGAAGCTGCGGCGCAGTACCAACAGGTCATCGAGCGTGAGGGCGCCGGGGTCTACGGCCGCATGGCGAGGCTGGGACTGGCCGGAGTCGAGCTCGCGCGGGGCGCCTACGACGAAGCCATCGCCTTGCTCGAACAGTCGTCGGGAGTCGATGCGGAAGCCGACCTGCCCGTCGACGGCGTCTTGATGCGGTTGGGGCAGGCCTACGCACTGGCGGGTCGGCCGGGCGAAGCGCGGGCGACCTTTCAGCGCGTCATGGACGAGTTCCCGTTCTCGATCTACTTCGCCGACGCCGAGCGTGAATTCCAGGCGCTCGATACCGACAGCTGAGACGATTCGGGCACGCGGCAACACCCCGATATCTACCGGCCCTCCCTAGGCATCATCCCATGGGAGGGATGGTCACAAGTATCGTGACGGCCGTCGGAGATGTCTAGCCCCGCGAAGCGGGGCTATGAGAAAAACCTCTGCTAGCGGGGCTGCGCTCCGTCTCACTCGTCGATTTGAGGTGCTGCTTCGCCAACAGCCCACCGGTCCCGTCGGGCGAACCGATACGCCAGTATCTTGAGCATGAGCTTGGCGCACAGGAATGGGTGCGCGGCGAGCCCGGGAATGGGGCAGAGCTCGACGATGTCACACCCGACGACCTGCCTGGCGGAGAACACGCTGCGCAGGAGCGCCGTGAGCTCGGGCCAGGTGAGACCGCCCGGCTCGGGTGTGCCGACGGCGGGCATCAGCGCAAGATCGAGCCCGTCACAATCGATGGTCACGTACACGTGCTCCCCGAGCCCGTCTACCACGTCGGCGATCCAGTTCTCATCGCGTCGCATCCGGGTGTCATAGAACAACCGTGTTTGCAGCGTGGGTGCGACCTGCGCCTCCTCGCGTGACAGACTGCGGATGCCAACCTGCGTGCATGCGCACGTCTCCAGCACCCGCCGCATCGCGCACGCGTGGTTGTGCCGAGAGCCCAGATACGTGTCTCGGAGATCGGCGTGCGCGTCAATCTGGAGCACGTGCAACGGGCTGCGGTGCCGGGCCGCAGCGGCGACGAGCGCGGGCGTAATGGAGTGCTCTCCCCCAACACCGATCAGAAACTTGTCGGCGCCGAAGACGTGTGTCGAGACGGCTCGGATCTCAGTGGCCACCGCCTGTAGGTCCTCCGACGGCAGTTCCATCTCGGGCAACGTGTGGATACCCACCTCCTCGAGGTCGAACTCCAGCTCTTCGTCCCAGGTTTCCAGTTGCGACGAGGCGGCTAGGATCTCTCGGGGCGCGAACCGCGTGCCCGGCACGTAGGATGTCGTGCGGTCGAGCGGTATCGGCAGAATCACCGCATCAGCTCCTGCGTAGCCGATCGTCTCGAACGATCGATCACCGAACACCGTCAGGTTCGTGTGGGGATACGAAGGTGGACGAAGGTCAGACATCGAACCGATCTCCGGAGAGCTGAGCGCCGTCGAGCGACAGGCGACGATGCTCGACTTCAAACTGCGGCACGGTCCGCTTCGGCGGGTGCTGCTGGACGCGCTCGGTCAGTGCGCTGACGAGGAAAGGCAACGCGATGGTCGCGTCGCAGCGCACGGTCACCTGGTCGGCGTCCCGGGCAAGTTTGCCCCAGCTCTTGGCCTCGTCCAGCGAGGCACCGGATGCCCCGCCGAAATCTGGCGTGTCGGTGACGATCTGCAACGCCAGGGCGTGGCCTTCGATGCCCGGGCTGAAGAATGCGGCCTGCACGCTGGCCTGGTTGATGAAATTCTTGGGTGTGCCGCCACCCAGCAAGACGCAGGCGGTGCGAGGTTTGCGTAACACCAGATTGCTCGACTCGACGATGTCGCTGATGACGTCCACCTGTCCGGTGCCAGCCCGCATGTGTCGGGCCTGCGAGAGTGCCATGCCTATCGAGGAGTCCGCGATTCCGGGGCAGTACACCGGTACTTTGGCCTGGCAGGCCGCTGTCAGAATGCCGTGCTGGCCGGTAGCGCTCCAGAGGCGTTGCCCCAGAAGGCACAGGAATTCACGACTCGAGTAGGGACGGCATTCCAGCTCTGCCGCAAAAGCGGCAATCCAGTTGTCGTTGTCGATGAACTCATCCTCGCTGACGAACGTGTCGTAGATCCGGTCGATCTGTTCGGCGTGCAGCGCCGCATCGTCCACGTGGGGAGACCCGATAAAATGATGCCGCCCACGGGTCTCGTGCAGATCGTGATACAGATTGGCGCCAGTCGAGATGAGGCAGTCGACGTATCGCTGCTCGAGCAGGTGCGCGATGAGGACCCGGAGACCGCCCGCGCTCAGCGCCCCGGCCACGCCGAGGAAGATCAACACCTCCTCGTCGAGCATCTTCTTCCAGACACGCAGCGCGGTGGCGAGATTCCGTCCCTGGAACGAGATCCGTTCCATGCGTTCCAGTATGTCGGCGGGGCTCAGATCGGGATCGGGAGAGAACGGCTCGACGCGGTCATGCAGAAACCTGGAGCGGGTCTTCGTCATTCGGCGACGTCCCGTTTCAGATCGGCCAGGAACGTCAGCGCCTCGAGTGGCGTCATCTGGTCGAGGTCAGCTTCTCGAAGACGGCGAGCCACGGCCGGGTCTGTCTCTGAGGGTGCGGCAAACAGCGCCAGCTGGGCCTGTGGGTCGGGATCGGCCCCGGTCATCGTCGGGCGCCCGCCACGAGACAGCTCGTCCCGCTCGAGCCCAGCCAGAATCTGCTTCGCGCGTTCCACGGTCGGTGCGGGCAGCCCGGCCAGACGGGCGACCTGGATGCCGTAGCTGCGGTCCGACCGGCCCGGCTCGACCTTCCGCAGGAAACGAATCTCATCCTTCCACTCACGCGCGACGACGTGGTAGTTCGCCACGCCAGCCAGCGCGTCGGCGACGTCGGTCAACTCGTGATAGTGGGTGGCAAAGAGCGTCTTCGGCCGAACCCGTGCGTCGGTGGCCAGATGCTCCGCCACCGCCCAGGCGATGCTCAAACCGTCGTAGGTGGCTGTGCCGCGGCCAATCTCGTCGAGGAGCACGAGGCTACGCGACGTCGCGGTGTGCAGGATGTTGGCGGTCTCTTGCATCTCGACCATGAACGTCGACTGACCACGCGCGATGTTGTCTGACGCGCCGACCCGCGCGAAGATTCGGTCCGTCATCGGAATCTTTGCACGGTTGGCCGGGACGAAGGACCCGATCTGTGCCAGGAGCACACTCAGCGCAACCTGCCGCAGATACGTCGATTTGCCACCCATGTTCGGACCCGTCAGGATGATTACCTGGTGGGTCGACGCGTTCAGCGTCACGTCGTTGGGAACGAAGGTGTGACCAACATGACGTTCCACCACCGGGTGCCGGCCCTCCGTGATCAGGAGCTCGTCGCCATCGTGCACGTGGGGCTTGGTGTAATCGTGCACCGCCGCCGACTCGGCCAGCCCGGCCAGTGCATCAAGGCTGGCCAGCGCCCGGGCCGAATCCTGGATCCGCGCGGCCGCTGCCGTCACCTGGTCACGTAGCGCCTCGAACAGGGCGATTTCGCGCTCCAGAATCTGCTCATCCGCTCCCAGCACTTTCTGTTCGTACTCCTTGAGCACCGGGGTAATGAAGCGTTCGCCGCCCGCGATCGTCTGTTTGCGGTGATAGTCGTCCGGCACCGCGTGCAAGTTCGCCTTCGAGACCTCGATGTAGTAGCCGAACACGCGGTTGAACCGGATCTTCAACGACCCGATCCCGGTGCGGGACCGTTCGGCCGTCTCCATCGCCGCGATCTGTTCCTTGCCGCCTCGACTAATCCCGCGGAGCTCATCGAGCTCGGAGTCCACGCCGTCCCGAATCGCCCCGCCGTCACGTGCCAAGGCCGGGGGGGCGTCGCCAAGCGTGGCCTCGATGGTGTCCCGAATGTCAGGCACCTCGTCGAGCTCGGCCAGCAGGCTGCCGGTCAGAGGTGCCTGGAGCGGGTCGAGAATGGCACGCACACGGGGAACGGTTGCCAGGGTCCGTTGCAACGCGACGAGGTCCCGCGGCCCCGCCGTGCCCATCGCGGCCCGTGCAACCAGCCGCTCCAGGTCGTGGACCGACTTGAGCACCTCGCGGAGCTTGCCCCGCTCGACAGATCGAAACGCGAGCTCCTCGACCCCATCGAGTCGGTCGTGCACACGCTCGAGACTGACCAGCGGGCGGAGCAGCCATCCCCGAAGCAACCGGCTGCCCATCACAGTCACCGTCTGGTCGATTTCGCCAAGCAGCGAGCCCGCGCGGGTGCCCTCGCTCGATACGACCACCTCGAGATGCTTCAGGGTGGACGGGTCGATGACCATCGCGTCGGCGGTTTCTCGGAAGGCGATGCTCCGAATATGGGCAAGCTGTGTCTGCTGGGTCTCACCGAGGTAGTGCACCAGCGCGCCGGCAGCCGCCGTGGCGCCCGGTCGATCGCTCAGACCGAACCCCTCGAGTCCGGCGGTGTCGAGCTGTGTGGTCAACGCATGACGGGCTCGCTCGAGGTCGAACAGCCAGGGATCGACGGCGGTCACCGCCGGAGCCGGTGCATCGGGAAGTAGCGTGTGCAACTCGGAGTCGGATGCCACCAGACACTCGCGGGGCTTCAGGAGGGCGATGTCATCCGCCAGCGCCTGGCGACCGGTGTCGCCCCGATACTCGGTGGCCACAAATTCTCCGGTCGACACGTCGAGCAGGGCCATCCCGTAGCGGTCGAGACCGGGTCCGGGGCCATCACCGTCGCGTGCGACGCTAGGCTGCAGCACGAGCCCCATCAGGAAGGTTGGCTCGCGGTCTTCGAGATAACTCGCCTCGGTGAAGGTGCCGGGTGAGACCACACGCACGACTTCGCGTCGCACGATGCCCTTGGTCTTCTTCGGATCTTCGACCTGCTCGCAGATGGCCACCCGGAAACCTTTCTGCACGAGTCTGGTCAAATAGCCATCTGCCGCGTGGTGCGGTATGCCGCACATTGGAATGGCGCTCCCGCCGGCATCCTTGGAGCGCGACGTCAGGGTGAGATCCAGAGCACGAGCGGCTGTTAGGGCGTCCTCATAAAACATTTCGTAGAAGTCGCCCATACGGAAGAAGACGATCGCGTCACGATACTGTTGTTTCGCGTCGAGATACTGCCGCATGGCAGGCGTCGGCGCCCGAGGGGACGCTGGCGTGCGCGTCTTGGTTGCGGTCACAGAACCAGTGGCAAAGGGGGAGTGCATCAGGCGCCACGGGGTGCCGGATGCGGCGGCCGGTGAATGTGTGTGAGTATAGAAAGCGGCCCTGACGGACGTCAAGGCGTTGAAGGGACAGAGGTTGCTGATACTCGCACTCGACACGACCACCGCCGGGGGTAGCCTGGCGCTGGCGTGCGACGGCCGACTGGTCGAGGAGACCACAGGCGACCCCGGCGTGACGCATGGACAACGTCAGCCAGGCGAGTTGACGGCGTTACTCGACCGGCACGGCCTGACGTCCGGGGCAGTCGACCGCTACGTCGTGGCAGCCGGCCCCGGGTCGTTCACCGGGCTCCGGGTCGGCATGGCGACGATACAGGGACTAGCGCTGGCCCACGACAGACACGTAATCGCCATCTCGGTCCTCGACACGCTCGTCGAGATCGCGGCACGCATGGCGCATCGCGAAGCGTTGGGGCCGGAGCTGATCGCTCCGTGGGTGGACGCCAAGCGTGGCGAGGTCTTCAGTGCCCTGTACGGTCCGGCGTCCTCCACGGAGCGGGCCGACGGCCGATGGGCGGCCGGCAGCCGATGGCCCGTCGCGATCGAACCGGTCGCAGCCTCCCCTGCGCCGCTCCTCGACGCCTGGGCCGACACGCTGGCCGCCCACAGGGTCTGGCTGATCGGCGACGGCATTCCCGGATCTGGTTCTCGGGAGCAGCTCGCCGCTCGGCTGGGACCGGGCTCGCGAACGATTCAGGAGACACCTCTGCTGGCGGGTGTCATGGCGTTGATGGCATCGCTTGAACCGTGGTGTGAGCGGGCTGTGGCGCCACACGCCCTTCGCCCGGTCTACGTCCGGCGACCGGATGCGGAGCTGGCCCGCGACCGCCGGCGCGCGAAGGCATGAGTCGTCACAAATCCATGACCCGGTCGATGGTCTCGGCTGCCGCCGCCTCGGACATCTCTGGCGTAGTCATCACAGCGCTGGATCAGCAGCGCGATCTCGCCGGTGTGCTGGAGATCGCAGCGGCGTCCTTCCCGCGGCCCTGGACCCGGGACATGTTCGTCGAAGCGCTCGAGCGCGCACCGGGGACGCGGGCGTTTGTCGCCCGTTCGGCGAACGGGCTCGTGGTGGCCTATTGTGTGGGCCAGATGGTCCTCGATGAGCTCCATGTGCACGTCGTGGCGGTCGGTTCGCAGTGGCGGCAGCGCGGGCTGGGCGCGAGCCTGCTCGCCTTCTTCTTGCACGCGGCTGGGCAGGAGAACGCGGTGACTGCCACACTCGAAGTCCGGCAATCGAATGTCGCGGCCAGGCGTCTCTATGAGGGGGCCGGGTTCGTCCGGTCGGGCGTGCGGCCGGGCTACTATGCCGACCCGGTCGAGGACGCCCTGGTGTACTGGCGGCGGCGGCTCGCGGGTGGCGCCTCCGAACGCTCCGATGATACGCTAGGGGAAGCACCGTCGTCTTGAAAGACCCCTGCCCTTATGGTACCGTTCCGACCGGGAACGCCGCTTCAGCACCGCCAGGTCGACACTCACACCAAGGAGGTGGTATGGCCACTGAAACACAGCAATTGAAAGATCATCTCCTGCAGACCAACCACGGCTTTCGCCAACTCGTCGAACAGCATCAGGAACTCGATTCCCGCCTCCAAGTGCTTGCCCACCAGAACTATCTCTCCGAAATCGAACAAACGGAAGAGGTCACGCTGAAGAAGCAAAAGCTGCAGCTGAAGGACCAGATACAGGGCATTCTGCGTCGCCACAGAGACCCCCAGACTGCGTAGCCCGCTCGCGGCGTTGAGTTTTCCAGGGCCCGGCGCCTGACTGGCAAGGCGCGACGAGGGAGCAGGCTGGTGGCCTGTGACCGGGGAAGCAACGCCGCCAGGCTGGCGCCGGACGCCGGAAAACGATGCGCATCGACAGGGCCGGGTACCCATTTCTCGCTGTGCCGCTTGTTCCGGCCGCAATCTGCATGGTGGCTGGCCTGCCGCTCGTCGCGCTGCCGCTGACCGGTCTCGCTATCGGGGTTGCGCTGTTCTTCCGCGATCCAGATCGCTGCCCGCCACAGGCGCCCGAGGCGGTCGTGTCCCCGGCAGACGGTCGCGTGCTCTATGCCGGCGCAGCGGGTCGGCAGGTGGCGCCGCCGGGCGACTGGCTGCAACTCAGCATTTTCCTGTCCCCACTCGATGTGCACGTGAATCGCGTGCCCATCGCCGGTCAGGTGACACGGGTCGAATATGCTCCCGGGTCGTTCCTGCCGGCCTTCCGAGACGGTGCCGCCGCCGCGAATGAACGGAACGAGATCTGGCTGGATCACGCCGGTCAAACCATCGTGTTCCGTCAAATCGTCGGCGCGCTGGCGCGGCGGGTCGTCTGCCGCGTCGCCAATGGGGCGAGGGTGCAGACTGGGCAACGGTTCGGTATCATGAAGTTTGGTTCTCGAATGGACCTGTTCTTGCCGACCAGCGCGACACTGGTCGTCTCCAAGGGAGACCGGGTGCGGGCCGGTGAAACGATAGTGGCCCGACTCGGCGGCGTGATGGCGGACGGTCGGAACTGATTCGGACGGGGCTCAATCATGGCCAGAGTGCTTGCGGTGTTGCGGGGCAAACGCAGGACACGACGCTTTCGGCGCAGCGTCTATCTACTGCCGAGCATGTTCACCGTCGGTAATCTGTTCTGCGGATACGCGTGCATCGTCTATGCGATGCGGGACGAATACGCGACGGCGGCGGTCTTCATCGGTGTCGCGACCCTGCTGGACGTCCTGGATGGCTTCATCGCCCGGCTGGCCGACGCAGCCAGCGAGTTTGGCGGCGAGTTCGACTCACTGGCTGACGTGACCTCGTTCGGGGTGGCGCCCGCCGTCTTGGTCTTCGCCTGGGGACTCGAACCGCTCGGTCGCCTCGGCTGGGCGGTGGGATTCTTGTATGTCACGGCCACGGCGCTGCGTCTGGCTCGCTTCAACGTTCAGTCTGGGAACCAGGACAAACGGTACTTCGTCGGGATGCCGAGCCCGGCGGCGGCCGGGGTGCTCGCCTCGACGGTCTTCGCATGGCCAGACGGGTTCGGTATACCGCAGGCCCCGCTCGTCGCGCTGACCATGGTGCTCGTACCGGCGCTCATGATGGTCAGCCTGGTCCGGTTTCGCAGCTTCGGGGCCCTCACACTGAGTCCGCGTCGTTCCTACCTCGTCCTGCTCCAGTTTGCCGTCCTCATTGCGGCAATCGCCGTGCAACCGGAGCTCGTGCTTTTCGTCATGGCCTATAGCTATCTCGTCTCCGGACCGGTCGGGTTCGTGCTCGGGCGAATGCGACGACGGACCACCCGGCGGGGTAGTGGGAACGGTCATGGTACGGCCGAGCCGCCGACGGCGCAGGCTGGGTAGCTGGCGAGGCCTCGCCTCCATTCGCACCACTCACGGAGTCTAGTCCGACCCGATTTCGCTGGTTTCCGCCGGGAGCGGCAACGTCAGCGTGACCGTGGTGCCTTCGCCCGGCTCGCTCGTGACCTCGATGGTGCCACCGTTCAGCTCGACGTTACGCTTCGCGATCGCCATGCCAAGTCCGGTGCCGGTGACTTTCGTCGAGAAATACGGCTCGAAAATACGTGCCAGCACGTCCGCCTCGAGACCGACACCGGTGTCGGCCACCACTAGACGCATCTGGTCCGCGTGCAGAAGGAGCCGAATGGACAGTGTTCCACCATCCGGCATGGCGTGCAGGGCGTTTTCGATGATGTTGGTGAGGGCCCTTTGGATCAGCCGGCGGTCCAGCCGCAGGCTCGGGAGATCCGGAGCCACGTCGACCGACAGCTCGATGCGCCCCTCCAGCCCGGGCCGATACGGCGCGATAATGTCGTCGATCAGGTCGGCGAGCGAGGTGGGCTCGGGGTCGGCGACGGGAGAGGAGGCATAGCTCGAGAACTCCGATGCGATCTGGCGCAGGATGCGCACCTGCTTCAGAATCGAGTCGACGCACCCCTGCAGGACCGGAGACAGCGGCGACCCTCGGTCGCTATGCACACGCAGCAGGTGTTCCGCGCTCAACTGCACTGGCGTCAGCGGGTTCTTGATTTCGTGGGCCACCTGGCGAGCCATCTCGGTCCACGCCTCGAGCCGGTGGGTCCGTTCGAGCTGCCGACGTTGCGCATCGAGTTCGACCGCCATCTTGTTGAAGTCCGCCTCCAGGACTTCCAACTCGTCTGCCGAGAGATCCGCCACCCGCTTCTTCAGCAGCTCCGCGCGCCGGGCCGACACCGGTGCCTGATACTCGTAGCGCGCGACGCGGCTCGTGGCGCGGGTCAGTCGCTTGACCGGGTCCGCGATGCTTCGGGCAATGGCCCAGCCGATGAACCCGACCACCGCCGCGACGAATAGCGCCGACCCCGAGACTCTTCGATTCAACTCATCGATCTGGCTTTCGATCTCCTGTTGTCGTGAGGCGAGCGGCACGGTCAGAATCGCATCCCGCCCGCCTGCTCGGATCGGAGCGGCGGCCAGCTGATACCGAAGCGCCCCAATGGCGTCCTGGCCCACGAAGCTCGGGAGCTGCTCGAGGGCTATGGCGCGATAGACCATGTCGGGCGTGCGCGTCGGCAACAGACCCGAGGCATAGATGTCCCGTTCACTCGTCGCCACGAGCCGAGGTCCGTCAAAAATATTGACGTCCTGGCCAAGGACCTGGCTGATCCAGACCAGTGCGTCATCGGTGAACGGGGTGATGAGCTGTCCGTCTACCGACTGAAGCACCGCGGACTCCTCGATGACGCTTTGGGCGACCGCGGCGGTACGTGCCGCACCAGCCTCG
>JASLOY010000729.1 GCA_030745255.1 Vicinamibacterales bacterium | reverse complement strand
CGATCAACGACGATCGGCTCTATTTTGCTTGGAGCAAGCAAGCAAGCCAAGGGTCTCCAACAACTCCTCAAGTAGTGCTGGAAGTCTATGTCCTGCAGCGCTGAGATCGGCAGCTATCGTCGGCGTGACGCGGCCCCATCTCCCCTCACCCCAATGGGCGGTCGGCGATCGTCTTTGTCCAGGATTGGTTCGAGGAGCAGAAGGAACGCGAGCCGGTGAACCCGTGAACGCGAGAACCGTTGCCCGTGAATGTCTGCTGTTCGTTGGAGTGGTCGGGGGGGGATCGTGGTCCTGCCGGTTCTGGCCTTCCGGCATTGTCAAGTTCAGCCGGCAGGTGGCAGAGTAGCCCAATGACGAGCCAGCCGTCCAGCTACCGCGGATACCGATTTCCTGCTGACATCATCAGTCACGCGGTGTGGCTGTACTACCGTTTTGGCCTGAGTTTTCGGGATGTCGAGGATCTCCTCGCCGAACGCGGTGTCACCGTGACGTACGAGGCCATTCGGCAGTGGTGTCGGAAGTTCGGGCTCGACTACGCGCGCCGGTTGCGGCACCGGCAGGGCCGCCAGGGCGACACCTGGCATTTGGACGAACTTTTCGTGAGAATCCAGGGGCGGCGGCAGTTCCTCTGGCGCGCGGTGGACGAGGACGGCGACGTCCGCGGCATCCTCGTGCAGTCGCGGCGCGACGGGCGCGCGGCCGCGCGGTTCTTCCGCAAACTGTTGACAGG
>JASLOY010000728.1 GCA_030745255.1 Vicinamibacterales bacterium | reverse complement strand
CCAGTTCGATGTCATTCTTCTCGACGAAGTCGGTGATTCCGTCCTCGGTCAATCGAATCGCGTTACCGTCAATGAGGAAGACGCGGTGCTCGTCTGGAGTCAGGGCCTCGAGAACAAACATCCACAGATGGGGCATGAAATCGTTCGTCACCTCATTGTCGGGGTTGTACAGGAGAATGTTCACCTGACTCCTAACTAGCTGGGCGCAGACCCGAGGATATCGTCACGTTGAGGGGATGCGGCGGTATTGTCAACTTGAGGGCTCGGCTGGCAGAGTAGGCCGATGACGAGCCTGTTGCTCAGCTATCGCGGCTATCGATTCCCGCCCGACATTATCAGCCACGCCGTCCGGCTCTACCACCGCTTCGGCCTCAGCTTCCGTGATGCGGAAGATCTCCTCGCCCAGCGCGGAATCACGGTCACCTACGAGACGATTCGGCAGTGGTGTCGAACCTGCGGACCGGGCTCCGGGCGGCTCATCGCCGTTTGCTGCGAACGCGGGCGTTTGTCGAATGGGAGGCGGTGACGTGTGCCTGCTGACTGAGGGCGGAGGCCAGACTCGATCGGGGAGAAAAGCGCCCTCCTTCGATCAAGTTGACAGTGCCGAAGCCAAGCTGCTCGCGGCGGCCCATCCTCGGCTTCAGCGGCTCATTATCGCGGCTCTCGAAACTGCTGCCCGTCGAGGCGAGCTGCTCAGCCTGCAATGGCGAGAGGTCGATTTGGCCCGTCGGGAG
>JASLOY010000727.1 GCA_030745255.1 Vicinamibacterales bacterium | reverse complement strand
AAGGATGATGTCCGCGCAATCGCGGGCTACAACGCTGCGGCTGTAACATCTCAGGAGATCCCGTTTCAGCCGGGCCGCGTGGTACTCCAAGACTTCACCGGCGTTCCCGCAATGGTCGATCTTGCAGCAATGCGGACGGCCATGGTGGACATGACCGGAAGCGAGGAATCGGCGAATCTCGTGAATCCGCTCATTCCGTGCGACTTGGTCATCGATCACTCGGTGCAGGTTGATGCGTTCAACTCAGAGCTCGCCCTCACCATCAACGCCGAGTATGAATTCAAGCGGAATCAGGAGCGATACGAATTCCTCAAGTGGGGACAGCAGGCCTTCGACAACTTCCGGGTTGTGCCCCCCGCGACCGGGATCGTCCATCAAGTCAACCTCGAATACCTCGCCAAGGTCGTCTGGGACGACGGCGACTGGCTCTATCCGGACAGCCTCGTTGGCACGGATTCACATACCACGAGGATCACCGGGCTCGGCGTGCTCGGCTGGGGCGTGGGTGGTATCGAAGCCGAGGCCTGCATGCTCGGGCAACCAATTTCGATGCTCATCCCAGAGGTCATCGGCATGCGGCTGACCGGTCAACTTCCTGAAGGCTGCACAGCAACCGATCTGGTGCTTCGCATTACGCAGGTGCTCCGCGAGCAGGGTGTGGTGGGCAAGTTCGTGGAGTTCTTCGGATCGGGACTTGCGAGCATGCCGCTCGCGACCCGCGCGACGATTGCCAACA
>JASLOY010000726.1 GCA_030745255.1 Vicinamibacterales bacterium | reverse complement strand
CGGCACCAACCTCTTCATCTCCGGGATGACGGCCGAGTATGTCTGGCGCGTCTTCGACGAGGTCAACAAACGGCCCGAGTTCGTCATCGACGAAGTCTACTCGGCGTGACCGCGCCACCCCTCTTCTCGTGCCGGCGCGGATCAGATAGTTTCGCGCATCACTTGACGCTCGCAGCACGACGCCGATGCCTATTGCCGATTCCGTCATCCTGGGCCGGGACGTTGTCGTTCACCAGCCGGACCTGGTCAATCTTTATGGCTGCCGGCTCGGTGACGAGACCCGGGTCGGACCCTTCGTCGAGATACAGGCCGACGTCGTCATCGGCGCCCGCTGCAAGATCTCCTCGCACAGCTTTCTGTGCTCGGGCGTGACGCTCGAGGACGAGGTCTTCGTCGGCCACGGCGTCATGTTCACCAACGACCTGATGCCGCGGGCCACGACGCCCAACGGGCAGCCCAAGGCAGCGGGCGATTGGACCTGCCTGCCGACCCACGTCGCCCGGCGGGCCAGCATCGGCTCCAACGCGACCATCCTCGCCGGCGTCAATATTGGTGCCGAGGCGCTGGTGGCGGCGGGCGCGGTGGTGACGCGCGACGTGCCCGCCGGCGCCATCGTGGCCGGCAACCCGGCCCGCGTGATCGGCGATGCCCGCGAGCGCGAGCGTTCGCAAGCAGCCGGGAAAGGGCCGAGATGATCGGCATCGGCGTCATCGGCTACGGTTATTGGGGCCCCAACATAG
>JASLOY010000725.1 GCA_030745255.1 Vicinamibacterales bacterium | reverse complement strand
CAACAAAGACGTCTTTGGCGATTGAACTGCCTATAGTTGGCTTGATCTTAACTAATTCAACCAGCATTTTTGGTGAAACAACAAAATCCTGCACATTTGCTTTTCGTTCATTTAGTTCCCGAAGTACATCATTAATAATCCAGTTACTTAGCTCTTTTGGAGAATCCTGAGACAAGCCTATACATTCCTCAAAATAGTCTGCAAGGAGTTTATCGTCCGTCAAAATACCTGCATCGTAGTCAGAAATAGTATATTCATTCACAAATCTCTGACGCTTGCTGACAGGAAGCTCCGGGATTGTTGTCCTGGTTTCATCGATCCATTCCTGATCAATCCAGACAGGAACTAAGTCCGGTTCGGGAAAATACCTGTAGTCATGCGCCTCTTCTTTTGAACGCATCCGCCTGCTTACAGAGTCAACATCATCCCATAATCTTGTTTCCATTAACACGTCCTCACCCTTATCGAGTAAACTACTTTGCCTGGATATTTCATATGCAATCACTTTTAAGACAGCCTTCATAGAATTAAGATTTTTAATTTCTACCCTGTTGCCAAGAACATTTGAACCCTTTTCACGTAAAGATATACTCGCCTCAAATCTCAAAGAACCTTCCTGCATCTTACAGTCTGACACACCTATGTAAAGCAATATATTCCTGAGTGTCTGCATATAACTTTCTACTTCTTCAACACTTCTCATATCCGGCTGAGTCACTATCTCTAAGAGTGGCACACCTGCCCTGTTA
>JASLOY010000724.1 GCA_030745255.1 Vicinamibacterales bacterium | reverse complement strand
GAGGGTGCCGAAGGTTAGGAAGACTGCTTGGGCGACGATCCCAGGGTAGGACTGCTCGAACAGAAACGAGATGCCGCCCAGAGCCAATCCCTGGAGCCCTGCATAAAGGGGCGTCGTGTAAGGGGCCCACACCCGCTTAAACATTGTCACGAGTGCCACGACGAAACCGCCAATGACTCCACCAAGGATCCATGCCATTGGCAGTTGCCCGGTAGCAGCACCCCGTCCCCACACATACATGGCGGCGACAAATAAGATTGCCAACGACATCGCCGTCTTATTGACGGTGCCACCAATGGTCATCGCCTCATGATCAGCAACGGGCGGCACACGTGTGAAGGTGTTTGCCCTAAGCGCCGGGTTACCGGAACGTAAGGCCAGATGGGCGGACATCGGCTCCTCCTCTTGTTTTGCCGACCCTGTCTTCACGATAAGCAGTCATAATAGGCATCGACACCGATTGAATCTATTTAAGGTATAGCCAACTGTAGGGAATCGCTTTCGGAGCAGTAAACCACAGCGAGTGCAAGCTTCATATTCCTAAAATCGCCACTTTCAAGTTCGCGAATCTTGTTGGCACAGCTGATTTGCTCCTTGAATAATTTAACGGAAGAGTCATTATGAGAAAAATTTTGATTACACAAGCAATTTTTTGGGCAGCGGCAATAATCTCCAGTTCTTTAGTCGATCGGGGTCAATCATGGTTATTGCTTACTGTATTAGCAGCAACGGCGTTACGTTCGTTAACGAA
>JASLOY010000723.1 GCA_030745255.1 Vicinamibacterales bacterium | reverse complement strand
GGCGCGGGCGCGCCCGAGGAACCGGCACCCGCGGCGATGGCGTCGGCCGCTCCAACCACGGAAGGCGAGGGGGCGCCGATGTTCGAGGTCGACCCGTTCTGGCCGAAGCCGTTGCCCAACCACTGGCTCCTCGGCTCGACGATCGGGGTTGCGGTCGACTCCCGGGACCACGTCTGGATCGTCCACCGGGGCAACCTGGCGGCAAACGAGACGCCCGCGGCGCTCGATCCCCCGCGTGCCGACGACTGCTGTTTTGCGGCCCCGCCGATCCTCGAGTTCGACCCCGCCGGCAACCTCGTCGGCTCCTGGGGCGGACCGGGTGAGGGCTACGAGTGGCCCGAGTCGAACCACGGACTGGCCTTCGATCACCGGGGCAATCTCTGGATCGGCGGCAACGGCGCCAACGACGCCCACATCCTCAAGTTCACCCGAAACGGGCAGTTCGTGGCGCAGTTCGGCCGGTCGGGCGCCAACGGCGGCAGCCACGACCGTGAGAACTTCGGGCGCGTGGCCAAGGTCTTCGTCGACGCGCTCGAGAACGAAGTGTACGTGGCCGACGGCTACGGCAACAGGCGCGTCGCCGTGCTCGATGCCGACTCGGGGGAATTCAAGCGCTACTGGGGCGCCTACGGCAATCGTCCGGACGACGGCGACCTCGGACGCTACGACCCGGACGGGCCGCCAGCGCAGCAGTTCCGGAGTCCGGTCCACTGCTCCGAGCTGTCGACCGACCGTCTGCTCTACGTCTGCGATC
>JASLOY010000722.1:499-766 GCA_030745255.1 Vicinamibacterales bacterium | reverse complement strand
TTGCCGACCGGCTACAACAACCATCACCTGATCCTGCAGCCGCCCGGCTACGTCGTCATCCTCACCGAGATGATCCACAACGTACGGGTCATCCCGCTTGACGACCGGCCGCACGTCGACGACAACATCCGCTTGTTGAGCGGCGATTCTCGGGGACACTTTGAGGGCGACACCCTCGTCGTCGAAACGACGAACTTCAGCGACACGCTGCCCTTCCAGGGCTCCGGGGCCAACCGTCGTTTGGTCGAGCGCTTCACGCGCACGGAC
>JASLOY010000722.1:0-489 GCA_030745255.1 Vicinamibacterales bacterium | reverse complement strand
GAAGACACCATTTACTGGCGGTTCACGGTGGAGGACGAGACGGCGTGGGCCCGTCCGTGGGCAGCCGAGTTGCCGTTCACCAAAGTTGAGGGACCACTCTACGAGTACGCCTGCCACGAACGGAACTACGGCATGGAGAACCTGCTCGTCAGCGCCCGGGCGGTCGAACAGCCCACCACCGACGCGGCGCTCGACAACAGGGCACGCTGAACAGCGAGCGTCATCCCTCTCGGCTACTCACCGACAACGTCCTAGGTGTAAGGGCGGTGGACGCGTCGATATAATTCGATGACTCTTCCGACCACATGGCTCTCAGGCCGGGCATCCGCATCCGATCGTGCGAAGTGATCAGCTCACTGACCCCGGCAGACCTGAGTCTTCAGCCGACTGGTAGAATGTCGCCCTGCCACAGGAGATACACGATGCGCATAATGATACGGACGTTCCTCGTTCTTGCGGTGGCGGCCATGACCGCCTGCAGCGGCGGCA
>JASLOY010000721.1 GCA_030745255.1 Vicinamibacterales bacterium | reverse complement strand
TTGGGTGGTTGAGGCTGGCGAGGATCTGCGCCTCCCGCGTGAACCGGGCGAGCCGATCCGGATCAGCCGCGAAGGCGTCCGGCAGAATCTTCAGCGCGACCTGGCGGTTGAGCTGGGTGTCGGTGGCTTGCCAGACCTGGCCCATGCCGCCTTCGCCGATCAGGGCAGAGACTTCGTAGACGCCGAGACGGGTGCCAGCGGTCAGGGCCATGAGCTGTAGACGTTGAGGATCGGGGCATTGTACGCGCTAGAGGACCCCGGCTCCACCCGCGCTGCACAGACTTGCCCCAGAAAAGCGCAGGTGCGCCTCGTCAGAGGGGCTGATGTTCCAGGGGACCTTCAGGGGCGACTGGCTGGTCCGGGGGCTCACGCGGCGCACGTGCGCTTGCTGGCGAGATCGGGTGGGCAGAGCAGCTAGTCGGGTGTCGCCGTCTCGGGGAAGTTCATGCGGCGGAGGAGGGCTTGGAAGCGGGGATAGGAGCGGAGGGAGCCGTACATCGGCGCCATCGAGCAAACCGGCCTATGCTTGATCAGCGGCCAGCGGCCAGCGGGCCGTCGGGAAGGATGAAGAAGGAGGCTCGATGTCGAACGCCGATAGCCCGACGCGGTACCAGGCCGTCGGTCTACACACCGTCGCTAACCTCCCGCACTGGGACCGGCTCGACGCCGACGTTCGCGAGGCGGTCGACGTCGTCGGACGGGTCCTCCCCTTCCGCACCACCCGCTACGTCGTCGACCACCTGATCTACTGGTCGCGGGCGCCCGC
>JASLOY010000720.1 GCA_030745255.1 Vicinamibacterales bacterium | reverse complement strand
TGCAGGATGCCGACGACCGGCGGCGCTTGTGCGAACTGGTGGCGTCTGCCGACGTTTTCGTCGAGTCCCATGGCCCCGGCTACCTGGCCTCGCTTCGGCTCGGACCTGAAGTGCTCCTCGACCTCAACCCGGACCTGGTCGTCGCCTCCTTGACCGACTTCGGCCAGGAGGGCCCAGACGCCGACCTGGCGTCAACCGACGACGTGGTCGTGGCCCGCTCGGGATGGCTGTCCCTCTCGGGCATTCCGGAGAAGCCGCCCCTCCTCATTCCCGGAGAGGTCGCCCACGATTCCCTCGGGGTCCTCGGCGCCTATGCGGTGGTCCTGGCGCTCCTCCACAGGGACCGTGGCGCCGGCGGCCAGCACCTCGACGTCTCCGCCCTCGAGGTGCTCGCACAGATGAACACCTGGGCGATCCCCAATGCGGACTACAGCCTGCGCCAGGGCGGCACGCCACAGGTCCTGCGTTCCGGTGACAGTCCGATGTATCCCAACATCCCCTGTGCCGACGGCATGGTGCGCCAGGTCGTGCTCGCACCCCGTCAGTGGCGGGCGCTCTGGGAGTGGATGGGCTCGCCCGAGGCCTTCGCCGACGAGTACTGGGAGAGTACCTTCAGTCGCCTCCTGAACATGGACGTGCTGAACCCGCTGTTCTGGGAACACTGGACCGATCGTCCGAAGGTCGAGGGTTCTGCCGAGGCCCAACGGCGTGGCATCGTCGCCCTTCCCATGCTCTCCCCCGCCGAGGTGCTGGACAGTGAGCACTTCG
>JASLOY010000071.1:532-11085 GCA_030745255.1 Vicinamibacterales bacterium | reverse complement strand
GGCGGCCCGAGAATGCCCGTGCCTCACTGAAGGCCATCGGGTCGAAGGCTTGGTGCGCCGTCGCAATGATCCCCAGGTCCTAGAAAGAGAGGTCGTCCGTGTGTGAGAGGGCCGGTCAACTCGTACGCATCGGCGTGCTGAGCGTGTTGGTGATCGTCACGTCACGCGTCGAGCACGACACCGTCGTGTTGGCGCAAAGGGGAAATGCGCTCGGGAACGCGGTCTCGACGGGAGAGCTCCTGATCGAGCCGCCGACGCTGATCAATCTCGGCTTCGAGTGGTTCATCCAGGGCGACGACAGCCGGAACGCCGCAGTGGAGGTGTCGTATCGCAAGCAGGGCGAGACGGGCTGGTCGTTGGCGCTCCCGCTCCTGCGCCTCCAGGCTGAACGGATCTTCGTGGGGCCGCAGTTCGACGTCGTCACGCCGAACATGTTCGCCGGGAGCATCCTTGATCTGGAGCCGGACACCGCCTATGAGGCGCGGTTCGTGATGACCGATCCCGATGGCGTGACCGGAGAGGCCAGCCGGACTGTGACGGTAAGGACGCGGGCGGAGCCGGTCCCCTATGAGGAGGGGAGGGTCTTGCACGTCTATCCCCACGGCTTCGAGGGCGCCAAGCTCGAGCCCGCGTTCGAAGGGCTGATCTGTGCATACAACCACTCATGCGGTGGCGGGGACTTCGCCACGGCGGGACGTCCCCGGGTGCGCGCCGGGGACACCCTCCTGGTGCACGCCGGTCTCTACCAGTACAACCACCTCGAGTACGGCGGCGCCAACCGCGCGTTCCCGTTTGAGGGTACTTATTACCTGACCGCCGACGGCACGCCCGAGCGACCAATTGCCATCAAGGCGGCCGGTGACGGCGAGGTCATCTTCGACGGCGACGGGAACTTCGCCCTCTTCAACGTCATGGCGGTCGACTACACCTATTTCGAGGGCATCACGTTTCGGAACACCGAGTACGCCATCTGGGCCGGCCAGCAGTTCATTGCGGGCGCGAAGGGGCTCACGGTCAAGCACTCGCGTTTCGAAGATGTGGGGGCCGGTGTCTTTACCAACTATGCGGGCTCGAGCAATTTCTACATCGCCGACAACTGGTTCTACGGCCGCAACGACTCAGAGCGCCTGATCGGATGGAGCGACGCACCCCTCTGGGGGCGGTTCGACGGCGTCGCCGGTCAGGTCCATCCTCCCGTCATGGCCTCCTACGTGGCGGTGAAGCTTTACGGCCCCGGACACGTCGTGGCCTACAACTACATCGCGGACTTCCACGACGGGATCAACGTGGAGACCTACGGGAACCCCGACGGCACCGTTCCGTCCGGACCGGGGATGTCTGACGGGCCCAGGTATCCGCCGCGCGACTACTGGGACCGACGTCCCGTTGCGATCGACTTCTACAACAACTACATCACCAATTCTCACGACAACCCGATCGAGACCGACGGGAGCCTGCACAACGTGCGCGTGCTCAGGAACCTGTTTATTAACCACGCGTCGCACGCCTTCTGCAGTCAACCGGTGCTTGGCGGACCCGTCTACTGGATTCGGAACATCGCCTACAACCTCCCGGGCGGCTCGAGCCGCTTCTTCGGCGCCTCCGGTGTCGTCTTCTACAACAACACCATCCTGTCCGAGACCACCGGGACCCTGTCGAACACGCACTGGCGAAACAACCTGATCTTGGGGCAGAACGCGGCGCCCGACTTTCGACGGCTGCGTCCGAACCTGTTCGGGATCGCGACGTTCACGAACTACACCTCGTCGGACTACAACGGCTTCGGCCCCGCGCCGGACACGCCAATGCCGTTTCGGTGGGAGAGTCCGCCGTTCGATGTGGTCGCCGATTTCCGGGCGCCGGGACATGCCCCGGCGCTCGAGCTGCGGGAGTTTGACACGCTCGAGGAATACAGTGAGGCGACCGGGCAGGACCGGAACAGTGTCGAGGTGGGATATGACGTGTTCGTGAACGTCCCCGCGCTCGACGCCCGGGTGGTGAGCACGCTCCAGCGCGTCTACAATGCGGAGAACCTCGATTTTGGGTTGCGGCCCGGCTCGGCGGCCGTCGACCACGGAATGGTGCTGCCGACGGTGACCGATGGCTTCACGGGCAGCGCGCCCGATCTCGGGGCCTTGGAGGTCGGTGCCGTCGCACCGCACTATGGGCCCCGCGACTAGTGTCGAAACGGAGCAGCGCCTCAAACGCCACGCCGGCGCTCGTGGGGCCCCAATGCCCCACGCCGCGCGCCGGCGGGGTGCGCATGTGCGAGCCCTGGCAGGCCTTGTCCCGCAGCCTGCTAGCGCTATTTGACTACGGCGCTGCCACCAACCCCGAACGGTCGACCCATTCGCCAAGTCGCATGACTCGGTCGATCGCCAGCGTGTTCTGAATGTCGACCAGCGGATCGGCATTCAGCACGACGAGGTCGGCGACCTTGTCAGCCTCGAGGGTGCCGAAGTCGGCCTCGCCCACCGGAGGCATCTGGCCGGCGCCGGTGGCGGTTGCCGCCACGATGGCATCCATCGGTGTCAAGCCAGCCTCGACATACAGCTCCATCTCGTGGTGCATCCCCCAGCCGAACGGCACGTTCGGGGTCCCGGCGTCGTTCCCAAGGGCCACCTTGACCCCGGCGTCGTGCATCGTCTTGACGAAGTCCTGCACCTGTCGGAACGCGACCTTGCGGTCCTCGAAGTTCGGTGCGTCGACCACTCCCGCCCTGCGTTCGGGGTTTTCCCATCCAGCCAGCGCGCCCGGGTTGTAGGTGCCAAATGCGGCGCGCAACGCCGGGTCATCCAGCAGCTCCGGATGCTCCGCGAAGTGCCAGTTGCCCTGGACGATCGACAGCGTCGGGGTGAACGACACGCCGTTGTCGAGGCACATCTGGATGAATTCCTGCGACGGGTCGGGATCGTCCACCGGGACCCCGGCGCCAGGGCCGAAGGTCAGCACGGTGCTGTGCAGCAGGTCCTTCAGACCGGCTTGGACCAACTGGCGACCGTCGACTTCGTCATCGATATGGGCGACCGGGATGGCGCCGTTCTGGATCGCCTCGTCGATGATGGCGGTCCGAATCTCCGGGGTAATCTTCAGGCCTGGCTCCGGGACCGCGTTGACCCACATCTTGATGAAGTGCACCCCCAGCGCGATCTGGTCTCGCACCAGCGCCCGCGCCTCTTCTTCGGTTTCGGGGGCATTCCGACCGACGGCGTTGAATCCGCCGGGACGCGAGAACCCCAGGCCCGCCGTGAAGGTCCGGGGGAAGTCGGGTCGACCCGCGGCCTCGAGCAGGAACGCGACCCGCTCCGGTGAGTCGCTGCCGATGCTCCGCGCGGTGGTCACGCCGTAGTAGAGCTGCGACTGGAACTGACGCTGGATCTCCTCCGGTCCTTCGCGATAGTGCACATGCAAGTTGACCAGACCGGGCATGATCGACTTGCCGGTCAAATCGATCGTCTCTGCGCCGTCGGGCACCGGCGTGGTGTTCCGGGGGCCGGCGCTCTCTATCCGGCCGTCGCGAATGACGACAACCGAATCGGCGACGGCCGGCGCGCCGGTCCCGTCTATCAACTGCCCCCCGACGAGCGCGAGTCCGCCAGGCTCAGGAACTACGCCTTCTCCAGGAGCTGCGCCGTCTCCGCAACCAGTGAGAACCAGGGCCAGCCCTGCTGCCAGTAGATGAAGTCGTTTCATCGAGAACCTCCCATTTCGCGGTCGTCCAAGCAGAGGTGGCTCTTGAACACCGCTCCTCGCGACCGCATTGCCGGCTGCCGCGCTGGCGTGATTCTAGTATGCCAAGCAGTGGTCTCGGCGAATCTGACGCCCTGTCGGCCGTCGAGGGGCAAGAGGTTTGTCAGCCTCGCCGGGGGCGCCAGGTGTCGCGGTGCACCGCGGCCGCCGACAAGTCGCGACCATGAACTCCACGCGCTGTCGTACCCGCTCGCGCAGGAACCCCTGCTCCTTCTCAGTGAAGATCGAGGGCGCGGCCACGTAGCAGGCGCTTTCGTAATCGCTCCACCAGGGGCTCCTCCAGCAGGACCAGGGTGTGTCAGACGTCTTCGAACGTCGCGTCGGGGTTACAATCGTGGTGACAATCGGGGCGTTGGGGGGGAGGTAGAGAGCTCATGATGTTCTTGGTGCGGCGCGGCGCCGCGGGAGCAAGAACCGAAGGAGGTTGGTATGCGCAGTCGAGTCCAGGTAGCTGTTGGCGCGCTCGTGGTCTCCTCCATGGCGCTGCTGCTGGCCGCTGTCGCCGAGGCCCAGGACATCCCCCGGACGCCTGCCGGCCGTCCGGACCTGTCGGGTAGCTACGACACGGCGACGCTCACTCCATTGCAGCGGCCGCAGGCGTTTGCCGACAGGGCGACGCTGACCGATGAGGAAGCGGCGGCGATTATCGCGCGGGAACCCGACGCGCTCGCCGAGACGTTCGACATTCCCACGGACCGAAACGACGTCGGCCACGTTCCGCAAGAGGCGCCGCCCGTCGGGGGCGACGGGTCGAGCGGCGCGGCGGGAAACGTCGGCGGCTACAACACATTCTGGATGGATCGCGGCACCTCGCCTTTCCAGATCAACGGCGAGTGGCGCACGTCGATCATCGTCGACCCGCCGAATGGGCGACAGCCGCCACGGACCGCCGAGGCACAGGCGCGCGCGGCGGCGCGCGCTGGGTCCCGCCGCCCCAATACCGGCACCGCGTGGTGGCTCGAGAACGATCTCGACGCGCCCGGGCCGTACGACGACATGGAGCTGCGCCCTCGGACGGAGCGCTGTCTCGTCTCCGGCTCGAGTTCAGGTCCCCCGATGCTGACGAGCCTCTACAACAACCTGAGGCGGATCGTGCAGACCGACGACCATGTGATGATTCTCGTCGAGATGATGCACGACGCCCGCATCGTCCGGATGAACCAGCCGCACGCCCCGCCGGAAATCACGAGCTGGCTCGGTGATTCGGTCGGACACTGGGAAGGCGACACGCTGGTAATCGACACGACGAACTTCAACGACACGCCCGGCCTCAGCGGGGCGTCGCGGAACTTGCACGTCGTCGAGCGCTTCTCGCGCATCGACGCCGACACGCTCCTCTACCAGTTCACGGTCGACGACCCGACCGTTTGGACGGCGTCGTGGAGCGGCGAGTATGTCTGGCCGGCGAGCGACGGTCGCGTCTACGAGTATGCGTGCCACGAGGCGAACTACTCGTTCGGGGGCATTCTCCGAGGCGCGCGGATTCTCGAGGCCGACGCCCGGGCGGCGGCCGAGTCGCGGTAACGACCGTATCGGGGCGCGACCAGCGCGCCGCGACTTTCTGGTGCGGTGTCCGGCTAAACCGACAGAGCGTTCTGACGACCTTGCCGGACGCCGGCGCCGCTGATCCAGATCGCCTCGCCAGGTTCCAGCGGCGCAACCGCCTCAGTCGCTCTCCGGCAGACGGAACACGAACAGATTGTTGCCCCGGCTCGGCCGGAGCTCCGGCGTCAGGTTGTTGAACCGCACGGTGCCGGTGCTCACGGCGACGTACTGCCGCCCGTCGACCGCATAGCTGATCGGGTAGCCGCTGACCGAGGACCCGAGGTTGACCTCCCAGAGCACCTCGCCCGTCTCGTGATCCAGGGCGCGGAACCGACCGTTGATGTCCCCGCCGAACACCAGACCACCGCCCGTGGCGACGAGCGACATGGTGGCGGCGCGCTGCGCGTAGATCCAGCTCGTCGCTCCGGTCTCGGCTGAGATTGCATGCACCGTCCCGACCTGGTCGGTGCCCGGGGCAATCTCGGGCCGGAAGACGAGGGCATAGATACTGGTGCTTTCCGGGCCCTGGGACATCATCCGCGCGCACACGTTTCGCAGCGGGTAGTACATCGTGTTGGTCAGCGGGCTGTAGGCGCCAGCCTCCCAGTCCTTGCCCCCGCTGGCGTTCGGACAGACCATCACGTCCTGCCCCGGGCTGGAGAACACGACCTCCGAGTTCTCGGTTACGGCTCCGGTGGCGCCGTCGATGGCGGTGATCACATTTTGGGTGATGGTCGGGGTGGCCCAGAGGAACTCGCCGGTCTCCCGGTCGAGGGTGTACACCACGCCGGTCTTGCCGGGGATGCCGGTCATCACCTTCCGCATCTCCCCCGGCCGCAGACGGGGATTGATCCAGTTCACGGCGCCGGGGTCGGGCGCAACGACGGTGTCGACCAGCAGCCGCTCGAACGGATGGTCGAGGTCCCAGTGGTCGTTCAGGTGCTGGTAGTACCAGACGATCTCGCCGGTGTCGGCGTCCAGCGCGAGCGTGGAGTTGTGGTAGAGGTGCGCGTTGTCGGCGCCGCCGATCAGGAACTTCGGGGCCGGGGAGGTCACAGAGGTCCCGATGTAAATGAGGTTCAGTTCCGGGTCGTAGCTGGGCACCATCCAGGTGCCGACGTGCCTGCGGTTCTCGAACGGCACCGCGCCCCAGGTCTCGCCGCCGGGCTCGCCGGGCTCGGGGATGGTGCGTCGGCGCCACAGCTCGGCGCCCGTCCGGGCGTCGTGCGCCGTGATGACGCAGGCGTCCGGCCCGCCGACCGGCATGCAGCTCCGCCCGGAGATCACCTTTCCGTTGGCGATGATCGGGCCGGAGGACTGCATGGCGGGATGGGTCCGGTAGTTCAGTACTTCGGTGTCCCACACTAACTCGCCGGTGCGCGCGTCGAGAGCAAAGACATGGTCGTCGACGCTCGTGTCGATGATGAGGTTGTCGTAGATGGCGAGGTTGCGGTTGTTCTCCCACAGGTCGGCGTAGAAGAACTCATCGACGTCGTCGGGCACCTCACGGCGATGCTCCCAGACGAGGTCTCCGGTTACGGCATCGATCGCCTGGATGACGTCGGCCGGATTCGGCATGTACAGCACGCCGTCGTAGACCAGCGGGGTGCCCTGCTGGCGGCCCGCCGTCATGGCCCGCGACCAGACCAATTGCAGCTCGCCCACGTTGTCACGGTTGATCTGGTCGAGCGGGCTGTATCCCCAGCCGTCGAGCGTGCGACGCCACATCAGCCAGTCGTCCGGCGAGGGAGACTGTAGCATCGCGTCGGTGACCGGCTCGAACTGCCGGTCCTGGGCGTCCGACGCAGCCGCCCCGACCAGCACGGCCAACGCCACGCTGACGCCAGCGCGGTTCTGACTTCGACGCATGCCGCTCCTTCCGGAGTCCTGTCCGCTCCGGGACGATAGCAGACATCAGAGCTCTGTCAAGTTGAGGCTGCGGGTGGCAGAGTAGGCCAATGACAAGCCAGCCGCCCCTGAGGCCGTATACTGGGCCTTGCGCTAGGCCACCTTGTCACTCGGTCTCGGTGCCCGCCCCGTTCCCTACTCCGTTATCGCGAATATCGGTGAGGGAGGGATGGGCGACGTGATTTCATAGCTCTTCCGTTTGCGAGAACCCACCACGAATCGGCAGTGTTGAAGGAGCAGGACAATGGCTGGATTAGCCCCGAGACTGGCTTTGAGAGTGACCTTCTTCTTGCTTGCGGCAGGCTGCGTCGCCGTCAGCGCGCAGGGCGGTCAGCCCGGCGCGACCGACTGGCCGAGCACTAACTACTCGCAGAGCGCAAACCGCTTTAGCCCGCTGACCCAGATCACCGCCGACAACGTCGCCACGCTCGAGCGGGTCTGGAGCTTTCATCTCAAGCCGGCCGACTATACCGGTCGCCTGCGGGAAGACCAAGCCATTCCGCTCGTGATTGGCACCACGATGTATCTCGCCTCGCCGTATGGCGCCGTCATTGCCCTGGACGCCACCACGGGCGCGGAGCAATGGCGATTCGAGCTGCCCGAGAACGCGGTGCCGTCGAAGCGCGGTCTAGCGTATTGGCCGGGCGACGGTGACGTCTCGCCATCGCTCCTGTTTGGTGCAAGCTCGGGCGGGCTGTACTCGATCAAGGCCTCGGACGGCACGCTCAATCCTGGTTTTGGTGAGAACGGCATCGTCGATCTGAAGACGCCCGAGGTCATGCGGTCCTTCACGGACGCGGGCTACTTGCTGCTGTCTTCTCCGACCATCTACAAGAATCTCGTCATCACCGGCGCGGGTACTGGAGAAGGGCGCAACTTTCCGAAGGGCACCGGACCGGCCGGGGACACGCGCGCCTGGGACGCCCGGACCGGCGAACTTGTGTGGACGTTCGAGACGGTGCCGGGACCGGACGACTTCGGCTACGACTCCTGGGCGGGGGACAGCGCCCGCGACCGGTCAGGCGTCAATGTCTGGGGTTACATGTCGCTCGATGCCGAGCGGGGCATTCTGTATATGCCGATTGGCGCCCCGAACGACGACCGCGTCGGCGTCGACCGTCCCGGCGACAACCTCTTTTCGTCGTCGATCGTCGCGGTCGAGGCCGACACCGGCCAATATCTGTGGCACTTCCAGCTCGTCCATCACGACATCTGGGACTATGACGCGCAATCGGCGCCGCTGGTCGTCGACCTGGTCCGTGACGGTGAACTGGTCCCCGCGCTCCTCGTCGTCAACAAGAGCGGCCTGTTGTTCACGCTGAATCGCGTGACCGGCGAGCCGATCTTCGACATCGAGGAGCGGCCGGTGCCGCAGAGTGAACTGGCCGGCGAGCTGGCGTCTCCGACGCAGCCGTTCCCAGTGAAGCCCGAGCCGCTGACGCAGATGACGATCTCTCGCGACAATCTCTACAAGGGCGAGCCCCAGCATCAGGCTTATTGCGAACGGATGGTCGACGACAACGATATGAAGCTGGGCGGGCCCTACATGCCGATCGCCGTCAACCGGTACAGCATGTCTCCGCCGGGGCCGGCGGGTGGCATCAACTACTGGGGACCGGCCTACGATCCAGAGCTTGGTCTGTTCATTTCGAACACCACCAATCTGTTCCAGCCGATGCGCCTGGTCCAGCGGCCAAACGGCACGTGGTTCAATTCCGGGCCGCTCGCCGGTGTGCGCCGGTTCGGCGACCCCGACAGGCGTCTGCCGTGCGGGCCGACACCCTGGGGTGAGCTCGTCGCCGTCGACATGGAGACGGGGGACATCGCGTATCGTAGGCCGCTTGGCGTGTCCGACATGTTGCCCGCCGGCATGCAGGACACCGGCCGCCCAAGTACGGGCGGCGTCGTGCTGACCGCCAGCGGCCTCACCTTCGTTGGCGGCGCCGACGATTTCCGGTTTCGCGCCTTTGCGACCGCGACCGGCGAACAGTTGTGGGAGATCAGATTGCCGTCGTCGGTCGAAGCGACGCCCATCACGTACCTGGGAGCCGATGGACGGCAATTCGTCACCGTGGTGTCCACCGGCGGCGGGCTCACGGGGTCGCAGGTGACCAACGACGAGATCATCGCCTTCGCATTGCCGCAGAATTGACGTTCGTTCCGAGTGAGCCTGCCCATGTCGCCCGATGACGAGACGCCCTCGCCACCCGCCGGGGGAGAAGACTTCGCCGCGTTGTTCGCGGCATCGCTCGAACCCGCCGTGTTCGAGACAGGGCAGATGCTCCAGGGCGTCGTCGTCTTGATCGGGAGAGACGTAGTCTTTGTCGATGTCGGCGGAAAGGGCGAGGCCACGATGGACCTCGCAGAGCTTCAGGACGAAGACGGCAAGCTGACTGTCGAGGTCGGCGCCACCGTCGAGGCCGTGGTGGTCTCGACCGCCGGCGGAGTCAAGCTGTCACACAAGCTCGCACGGGGTGCCGCGACACGCCGACAGTTGGAGGACGCCTATCGCGCTCGGTTGCCGGTGGAGGGGCGCGTCGAGACGGCCAACAAAGGGGGTTACGAGGTCCGCGTCGGCGGACAACGCGCCTTCTGCCCCATCTCGCAGATCGACACGGGATTTACCTCCGATCCGGAGGTGCACGTCGGCCAGCTCTACACCTTCCGGATCATTGAATACACAGAGGAAGGCAAGGACCTCGTCATCTCGCGACGTGCGTTGATCGAAGAAGAAGAACGCGAGCAGGAGGTTGAGGTTCGCAAGACGATCGTCCCTGGCGCCGACCTTCCTGGTCGTATCGCGTCGGTACGGCCGTACGGCGCCTTCGTCGATCTCGGGGGCGGCATTCAGGGATTACTGCACGTCTCCGAAATGGGCTGGTCGCGAGTGTCGGACCCGACCACGGTGGTCCAGTCCGGCGACTCCGTCACCGTTCGAGTCCTTGGCGTCGACAACGAGAAGGGCAAGATCTCCCTCGGGATGAAGCAGCTGCAGACCGACCCGTGGGACGAGGCTGGCCAGTCCTACACCAGCGGGCAACGTCTGAC
Organism: Vicinamibacterales bacterium; assembly: GCA_030745255.1. GTDB lineage: Bacteria > Acidobacteriota > Vicinamibacteria > Vicinamibacterales > UBA8438 > NP936. Next base: position 834 of record JASLOY010000071.1, on the reverse strand, counting down.
CGGGACTGTGACCCGCGTCCTCGAATTTGGCGCCTTCATCGAACTGCAGCCAGGCATCGAGGCGCTCGCGCATCTCTCGACCTTTCCCCCGTCCGGAAAGCGGGACGGCTGGCAAGACACCGTCACCGTTGGCGCGACGGTCGCGGTCGAGATCCTCACTGTGGACCGCGAAAAGAAGCGGATCGGTGTCGCAGTGATCGCCGAAGACCCGGCGCGGATTCTGACGATCGAAGCGGGCGCACAGTTGACGGGCACAGTCGCTCGCCACGAGCGGTACGGTGTGTTCGTCTTCCTGGGCCCGG
>JASLOY010000071.1:0-522 GCA_030745255.1 Vicinamibacterales bacterium | reverse complement strand
TTGATGCCCAATGAAGAGACGGACACCGCTCACGGCACCGACCTGAGACAGGCGTTTCCGGTCGGCAGTGAGGTCGAGGTGGTTGTCCTCGACGTCGATTCCGAGAGCCATCGCATTCGTCTGAGCCGCAAAGCGATTCGCGAAGTCGACGAGAACAACGATGCTCGTACCTACTCCGAACGGCAAAGCGAGGGGCAAGAAGCGAGTTTCGGTTCGATGGCCGACAAGCTTCGTGCGGCGTTTCGCCCAGCGGACGAATAACAGCCGAGGGGGTGCCTCTTGATGCCCCCGCGTTTGGCTCCCGTGGGCGCAGGTTGGCGCCCGTTGGCTCCCCAGTGTCCCAGCGGTCCACGGGGTGCCTTCCTCCTGGGCGTCCTCCGCATGTCCAGCCCGCAGCATATTGGCCATGCCGTAGTTCCCTTCGTGGCAGGCGTATTCGAAGATGAGGTCGACACTACGCTTCATCGGGATGGCCGCCGTAAACGGGGCCGTGAAGGTCGTTGGGTCGTTGACGGTGTACTC
>JASLOY010000719.1 GCA_030745255.1 Vicinamibacterales bacterium | reverse complement strand
ACGCGAGTGGCGTACGATCGTACCGGTGCTCCGGGCGAGCACGCCGGTTTTGGTTCGATGTCCGCGGATGCCAAGGAACGCCAGACCGTTTTTTTGACCGACCACCTCTTTCGCAGACCCACCCTAGGAGTTTCTTCGCCATGAGTTCAAGCATCGCCGCTGCCCCCGATCCGAGCGGATGGTTCGGCCGCTTTGGGGGCCGGTTCGTCCCTGAAACGCTCGTGGCGGCCCTTGAGCAATTGGACGCGGCGTGGGCGGAGGCTTCCGAGGATTCCACCTTTCTCACGGAACTCGACAGCCTTCTGCGAGACTACGTGGGCCGTCCGACACCGCTTACAGATACACCGCGGCTCTCCGCCCACGCTGGTGGTGCCGCGATCTGGCTCAAGCGGGAAGACCTCGCCCACACCGGCGCGCACAAGATCAACAATACGATCGGGCAGGTGCTGCTCGCCAGACGAATGGGCAAACACCGCATCATCGCTGAGACCGGCGCAGGGCAGCACGGTGTTGCAACGGCAACGGCGTGCGCACGATTCGGACTCGCCTGTGAGGTCTACATGGGCGCTGAAGATGTCCGGCGTCAGGCCCTCAATGTGTTTCGGATGCGAATGCTCGGCGCGGTGGTACACGAAGTCGAGGAGGGCAGCCGCACGCTCAAAGATGCGACGAACGCCGCAATGCGAGACTGGATGGGCTCGGTCGAAACGACGCACTACGTGCTTGGTTCGGTTGTCGGCCCGCACCCGTTCCCGTTGATCGTCCGCTC
>JASLOY010000718.1 GCA_030745255.1 Vicinamibacterales bacterium | reverse complement strand
GGAACGACGCGCCGCCGTTGAAGTTTGTGGTTTCGACCACAAGGGTGTCCCCCTCCCAGCGTCCCCGGGCGCTGCCCTGATACGCGGTCACGCCTTCGCCAAGCGCTGGCCGCGGCGTGGTGGGAACGACCCGGGTCTCGTGAATCATCTCTCGGGTGATGGCGACATACCCCGGCCCCTGCACGATCTGGAGGCCGTTGTTGTAGCCCCCCGGCGTCGGGATCAGGCCGCGGGTGATGCACCGCACCCATGTCGAGAGGTCCTCGGGGCCGTCGGGGGTGGTCACCCGGCGCGGCGCGCGCTCGTCTCCGGCCAGGGCCGGCGCCTCGCGGGACCTGACCCGGGGCGGCAGCCGACCGTCGGGCGGGTCGATGACCATCGCCACCTGGGTGGAGACCGCCGACCCATATTCCAGCGTCGTGTCACGCCACTCGCGCTCGTAGCCCCAGATGCCACCCAGCAGGCGGCCTTCGTGGCGGGCGATCGCCTCCTCCGGCGTCACCTCGTCCGCATCGACACCCTGAGGCCGCTCGAACGGGATGCCGACCGCCGAGCTGCTGGTCCAGATGCCCTGGAAGTCCGGTTCGCCCCAGGGAGTCCGTGGCACGTCGTACGGCCCCAGCGCGTCGGTGGTCAGAATGGCCGAGCCCATTTCTGCCTCCACTCCGGCAAACCCGGTCTCGACCACCGCGACCCGCACGTTGTCTGGTCCAGCAAGAAAGGCCCGCCGGGCCGAGGTGCGGCCCCCCTCCGGCACCGCCGGCTCCTGCTCGA
>JASLOY010000717.1 GCA_030745255.1 Vicinamibacterales bacterium | reverse complement strand
TGAGCGACAAAACCTCGGCGGTGGTGTTACAGACCCCGAACTTTTTCGGCATTGTGGAAGAATACGAGGCGCTGGGAAAAGAGTTGGCAGAACGTGATGCCTTGCTCATCGTAACCGTGACAGAACCTTTGTCGCTCGGTATCCTAAAACCGCCGGGTGAGCGCGGAGCAGACATCGTCGTAGGCGAGGCACAGTCGTTTGGGCTTCCTGTGTCTTTTGGTGGACCTTATGTCGGTTTTTTTGCGACGCGGGAGCAATATATCCGGCAAGTGCCCGGCCGTGTTGCAGGCGAGACGACTGACCGCAACGGACGTCGCGCGTTCGTCCTCACCCTCTCCACACGCGAACAACACATCCGGCGCGAGCGCGCCACCTCGAATATCTGTACTAACCAAGGACTGTGCGCGTTAGCGGCAACGATTTATCTCGCAGTCATGGGAAAACAGGGGCTGCGCGAGCTTGCGGTATTGAACCTGAGGAAGGCAGATTATTTGAAAAATAAATTATCCAAAGTAGGTGGATTTGAGACTCGATTTAATGCCGACACCTTTAACGAGTTTGTGCTCAAATGCCCCAAACCCGCCAAGGAAGTTCGCGACGCTCTACTTGAACATAAGATTCTGGCTGGACTCCCCTTGGGCGAACACTATCCTGAATTCGCAGACAGCCTATTGTTATGCGCGACCGAGATGAATACGGTTGAAGCCATCGATCGCCTCGCCGAAAAGCTCGAGGGAATCTGAAGAAAACCTTCGCTGTCGCATTCCTGATGTTTT
>JASLOY010000716.1 GCA_030745255.1 Vicinamibacterales bacterium | reverse complement strand
AGTCTGTCATGCGGCAGCCGATGCCATTCTCGGCGCGGCGGCGTCAGGCGATATCGGTCAGCACTTTCCGAACACCGATCCCCGTTGGGAGGGAGTGTCGAGCATCGACCTCCTCCGGGCGGTCGTGGATCTGGTTCGGTCTCGCGGATTCGTCGTGGTGAACTTGGACGTGGTCGTGGTGGTCGAGCAACCCAAGATTGGCCCCCATGCGGACCGGATGCGCGAGGCTCTGGCATCAGCTGTCGGCATCGATTGTGACGCCGTCAGCATCAAGGGAAAGACCAACGAAGGCATGGATGCGACCGGTCGTGGGGAGGCGATCGCGGCGCATGCGGTGGCGATGGTCAGGGCGACCTGACGCTCGAAGGAGTCAGGAGTCAGAAGGCAGAAGTCAGAATGAAACCGGTTGGCTATGCCAGCAGCAATGCTGCAAAGGAAATCGAATCAGACCAACGGATACCGTTACAGACGGCGAAGCCTTCCGATGATCTTCTGTCTTCTGACTTCTGACTTCTGACTCCTGACTTCTGAGAGCACTGGAGCCCTCGTGATTGTGTATGGCCTGAATCCCGTGCTCGAGGCACTCCGGGCCGGTCGCGTGCGTGCCATCCGTCTTGGGGCGGCATCGTCGGCGAGAGCGTCGGAGGTCCGCCGTCTGGCCGCAGCCGCCGGGACGCCGGTGACGTCGGTGCCCATGGAGGTGCTCGATCGGGCTACCGGTGGTGCAGTCCACCAGGGCGTTGTGGCGGAGGTCACCCAGCCGGCGTCGATGACCCTGG
>JASLOY010000715.1:367-783 GCA_030745255.1 Vicinamibacterales bacterium | reverse complement strand
ACGGCGCCCCTTCTTCCCTCCCAGAGTCGCACCGGCGTACACGGCCCGCACGGTTCCCATGCTCAATAGCTGGACGACGAATGCGACTCGCATCCAGGAATCCACATCTGTCGGCATCGCGCCCCCCTGTCCGGCGGTTGCTGGCGACAACTCGTGCGGAAACGTCCAGAACGTCCGTGCCGACGGCTCTGCTCTGAACACGCGAACGGGCCTGAACCGTCACCCGCCAACACCGCTGGCCTGCCACGATCCTACCGTTACATCGATCGCGCTGCGAGGAAAGGACTTGAGCTCACGCCGCTCGCCGCAGCAGCACGTGTACAACTCGTGCGGTTCCCGTTGGGGACGCCAGCTGCTCCAGGGCACGTTCCAGCGCGGCCTCGATGACGCTCGGGAACAGCGCTTCAGGCTGACGA
>JASLOY010000715.1:0-357 GCA_030745255.1 Vicinamibacterales bacterium | reverse complement strand
TGACTTACGCCCCCCAAGCAACGAGAACTCTTCAGCCTCGTGGAGACGGGCGTCGGGACCAGCTTCAGGTCGTACTGCCTACGGTGTCAACATTGTCCAGCCCTGGAACATCAGGATCCCCACGCAGGAGCAAGCCCCGACGATCGGCAGCCACACCGGAAACCGGGGGCCTTCACCGCCCGGATCGGGATCGACTACCTTGACCCGCCACAGGGCGAGATTCACCGTGGCGAAGATCACCAAGATGATGCTGCTCGTGGCCCGCGCGAGGGTCGTCAGAGGGAAGTAGAGCGCAAGCAAGGCGGTCACGCCGGTCAGGAGCAGCGTCGCCACCAACGGGGTGCGCGTCCGAGGATG
>JASLOY010000714.1 GCA_030745255.1 Vicinamibacterales bacterium | reverse complement strand
AACCGCAACGGTGTGAACTGGCCGTGCGATCGGGCGTCGAGATCCGCCCCGGCCTCGACCAGCGCACGCGCGGCCGAGGTGTGGCGTCCGGCAACGGCCCACATGAGTGCCGTCTGGCCACTGGCGCGCTCGGAGGCATTCGGAACAGCGCCCCCGGACAGCAGTAGCTCGACGGCCTGGGCGCTCCCCGTACGCGCGCAGGTCATCAAGGCCGTCTCGCCGCTCGGTTCCGCTATCCGTGCATCGGCCCCGCCGGCCAGCAGCGTGTCGACCATCCTTGCGTTGCCGTTCCGACAGGCGATCGCGAGCGGTGCCACCCCCAGGTCGTTCACGGCGTTGACGGCGGCGCCAGCCTCGAGCAAACGCCGTGCGCTGTCGACGGCATCCCAGTGCGCGGCCCAGTGCAGCGCCGTGGCCCCGTCGGGCTGCGCGGCGTTCACATCGGCGCCGTCCGACAGCAGCGCAACCACCGCTTCCGCATCGTTGCGCTCGACCGCATCGACCAGGTCGAGCTCCGCCGCCTGGATGCCGCCAGACACGCACAGCACGAGCGCCAGAAGCGCAGTGACTCGGTCGCGGGTATTAGCCATCGGCCTCTCGGTATTGCTGAAGCGGAAGCCAGCGAAGCCCCCCTGCTGTCTCCTGACTCTTGATGTCTGACTGCCGAATTCTTGGCGCATTCGCCCTAGATCCCCGCCAGCACTTCGAGGTGTCCCGTGCTATCCCCGAGTGTGTCGAGCGGCACGCCCAGCTTGTCGAGCACATTGAGAAACAGGTTGGCCACC
>JASLOY010000713.1 GCA_030745255.1 Vicinamibacterales bacterium | reverse complement strand
AAACAGAACATGCCCAGTAGCGGTGCGGCACTCGGAACCAGCAGTGCCACCAGCAGCAGCAACACCAGTGGAAAGAAGATCTTTTCCCGCTGGCGCACCGGGCGGAGCTGCACCATCTCCATTTTCCTCTCCCGCTCGGTAGTCAGCAGTCTCATGATGGGCGGTTGGATGAGCGGCACCAGCGCCATATAGGAGTAAGCTGCGACTGCAATCGCACCCAGGATCTGGGGTGCCAGGATCCCGGCTACATAGATCGCCGTCGGACCATCGGCGCCTCCGATGATGCCGATGGCGGCCGCTTCCTTGAGGGTGAAGTCGATCCATCCCAATTCACTGAGCCCCAGTGCGCCCAGCAGGGTCGCGAAGATGCCGAATTGTGCCGCAGCGCCTAGAAAGAGCGTCTTCGGACTAGCCAGCAGGGGACCAAAGTCGGTCAGTGCACCCACACCCATGAATATAAGGAGGGGGAAGACCCCCGTTTCGATGCCCATCATGTAGAACTGATGCAGGATACCCGTGCCGACAGCGATATCCACGCCCGGGATGTTACTGAGAATGCCGCCGAATCCGATCGGTACCAGCAGCAGGGGTTCAAAACCCTTCGCTACGGCCAGATAGAGGAGCGTCAACCCAACGCAGATCATGATGAACTGACCGGCCTGCAACTGGGATATGCCGGTGGTTTGCCACAATTGTAGTAGTTGATCCATGGGGACAGCGCGGCTAGCTCATCGATACCAGGGCGTCACCCACCGATACTTTGTCCCCCACCTTGACCAGTACCTCTTCAACCC
>JASLOY010000712.1 GCA_030745255.1 Vicinamibacterales bacterium | reverse complement strand
GCTGACCGCTCCGGCCCATGGCCTCTATGCCCTTGCGGTACGTTATCCCGAGGACAGTATTGAATGGCCAGATGAATTGATGGACTCGTGAAGATGACCCAAGACATTCCCTTTTTGCTTGAATCGGATTACGGCCCCGGGGGTGACCAGTCCCAGGCGATCCAGGAACTGGTCCAGGGTGTTGAAGAAAAAAAGAAACACCAGGTGTTGCTGGGCATTACCGGTTCCGGAAAAACCTTCACCATGGCCAATGTCATCCGGGAACTGCAGCGCCCGACTCTGGTGATCGCCCACAACAAAACCCTGGCTGCCCAGCTTTTCAACGAATTCAAGTCCTTCTTTCCCCATAACGCGGTCGAATATTTCGTCAGCTACTACGATTATTATCAGCCTGAAGCCTATGTTCCCCACAAGGATCTTTACATCGAAAAAGACACTTCGCTGAACGATGAACTCGACCGTCTGCGTCTTTCGGCAACCCGTTCCCTGTTGGAACGCCGGGATGTGATCATCGTCTCCAGCGTTTCCTGTATCTACGGGATCGGCGCCCCGGAGGAATACGGCAAGATGCTGATGTTCCTCAGGGTCGGAGAACGATTTCCCCGGAGCAAGATGCTGGAACGTCTCGTGGAGCTGCAGTACGACCGTAACGACATGGATTTTCACCGCGGGAAATTCCGGGTACGCGGGGATGTGGTGGACATCTACCTGGCCGAATCGGAATCCGCGATCCGTGTCGAGCTTTTCGGGGATGAAATCGAGAGGATCATCAAATTCGAACCACTTACCGGAAAA
>JASLOY010000711.1 GCA_030745255.1 Vicinamibacterales bacterium | reverse complement strand
CACGGTTCTGCGCCCGACATAGCGGGCCAGGACAAGGCGAACCCGATTGGCGCCATCGGCTCGGCGGCCATGCTGCTGCGACAGGCGCTGAAGCTCGACGCGGAAGCCTCGGCGGTTGAGACCGCGATCGCCGCGGCGCTCGATGCCGGCTGCCGCACCGTCGACCTCGTGCCCGTGGCCGGCCAGCCGCCGATCGGGTCGAAGGCGATGGCCGAGGCAATCATCGAACAGATCGCCTCCTAATGGTGGCGCGGGGCTTTAGTCCCGCGATCGGCGCGGACTGCGATATCCTGATCAGACCGCGCCCCGCGTGAAGCATCGAACGGTGAGGTGGCCGAGAGGCTGAAGGCGGCGGTTTGCTAAACCGTTGTAGGGGCTTAAACCTCTACCCAGGGTTCGAATCCCTGCCTCACCGCCATTTATCCTGCTGTCTCCGAAGCACTTACCGATTTCGGGTCGCCCGTCTCCACAATGTCTCCACGCCCGTGATCGGAAAACGGCTGATCCAGCAGCCTGATCGCCCCTTCGATGGCGGCTGGGCTCAGGTGCATGTAGCGCTGCGTCGTGGAGAGATCGGCATGCCCGGCCAGTTCCTGAATGGCCCGTGCTGGCGCCCCCTTCATCGCCAGGTGTGAACAGAACGTGTGGCGGAGCACATGCACTCCACTGTTCTGGACCTTCCCCCGACGCGCCGCTCGGCGGACCCAGTTCTGCACCGTCCGTCGGAGGATGGGCTGGCTCTTGTCGTCGCAGAGCACCAACGAGCTTCTCAGATGCCGGTGTTCTCGAAGCGCCGTGGTC
>JASLOY010000710.1 GCA_030745255.1 Vicinamibacterales bacterium | reverse complement strand
TTTTCGGTGGTCAGTTAAGACCCCGGGATCTAGGAGTTGATCAGACAAATCCTCGTGTTGATTCACGATATCTCGTAATTTTTCGGCTACATTTTCTGGTATTCGTTCGCTCACTTCTTTATGGTACAGAACAACTGTACGGTGGGGACATCCAGTAGAAATTATTGCATGCAATAATTTCTTGGGTGTCCCCCTAGCGAGTATTAGACATGTTCGCGCTAATGTGACTGTCACGGCGTGTCCCCTTAGCGTGCATTGTGCGTGTTCTCTGATGTGACAGTCACTGACAGACGCGCACCAATTAAGTTTCGGTATTAGACGAGTCGTTGGGTGTGACTGTCAAGGAAATTACTTCTTCTTGTTCTTAAAGTAGTCGCCCTTGAACTTGTTTTGGAACTTCTCAACGCGACCAGCGGCATCGACGAAAGCTGCCTTGCCGGTGTAGAACGGGTGTGACCCAGACCAAATATCAACATGCATTTCAGGTACAGTTGCACCAACGGTCATGACATGCTCGCCGCGAAAGAAAACTTTGCAATCGTTGTGGTATTCAGGATGTGTATCGTTCTTCATAGTAGGGCTCCAAATACTCCCGATTAGCATGGGAGCCCCGTATTGTAGGAATACCAAGCAAATTCTTCAACCCATATTGGCGAATGCTTGGTTCTTGCTATAATTCCGCGTTCCTATCCCCTATAGCTCAGTTGGTAGAGCGAGCGGCTGTTAACCGCTAGGTCATTGGTTCGAGCCCAAGCGGGGGAGCCTTTTATTCGGGAGCGGAATAACGCTACCCACTGGTTGACGCAAAACG
>JASLOY010000070.1 GCA_030745255.1 Vicinamibacterales bacterium | reverse complement strand
TCGTTGTGGGTCCTAGCCCACCACGAATCGGTCAGAGACTCAAGCTGCGGGTGGTGCGGTTTTCGGGTTTTGGGTCCGTTTTCGGGTTTTGGGTCCCCGCCCCCTGCCACCGGTTCCTGCGGCCGGTCCGCGCCGTCCTGACCCTGCCTCGGTGCTGACCGCGAGCGGCACCGGTCGGTAAGGATGCCGGCTGCCTGGGAGAGCGTGGCCGGGCCGTTGTAGGTGCCGGGAAGATCATAGTCAGCTCGTGCCGACGCCCTCCGAAATGAGATTTTGATGTTCCTAGAGATGGACCTGTGGGCGTATACGAGCGGCATCGTGCTGGACTTCAGCCGCCGGGGTAAACCGACCGACAACGCGACCACCGAAAAGTTCAATGGTCGGCTACGGGACGAGGGTTTGAACGTGCACTGCTTTGAGTCGATGGAGGATGCGCAGGCCAAGCTCGACGCGTGGCGATGGGGCTACAATGAGCATCATCCTCACCGTGCTCTCAAGGGCCTCAGCCCCCTTGCCTTTGCACGGCGAGCGATGACAACCGCCGCAGAGTCACCTTGACGGTGGTCCTAAAACCCAGGGTCCCTTCACTCCGGCAGTTCGTCAACCAGGTCCCAACGAGTGCGGCAGTTCTCACAATAGCTGCCGGTAAAGGTGCGATCGCCGGGCTCGAGCGGAGCGGCGCAGTGCGGGCACGCCTCGAGCTCCCGGGCTCGGGGGTGACGGCGGTAGCGTAGGGGGGTGGCGATCTCAAGATCTCGGTCTTCTTGGCCGGCCGCCGCGGGATCGAGGTGGCGGTGCAGCGCGGCCGCCAGTTCGTGGGCCTCGGCAACGGCGGGGTGGACGTCGTCGATCAGGGGATCGGACGCAACGGTGTCGGGCAGGACGGAGACGGCCAACGCGAGCATCTTGTGGAGGTCGGTCTGGAGGTCCGTGCGATCCCGATGCGCGAAGTTGCGCGGGTCACGCTCGTGCAGCCGCCCTCCCAGGCGTTCTTCGACGAGATGCTCCAGCAGGCACAGCGCGTCGCCGAGACAAGAGCGGTGGTGCCGGGCCTTTGACGCCGTGTCAGCCGGCGTGGACTCCAGGTCCCCGAGCAGGCGTGCCAGTCTTCGCAGATCCCGTACGGCTTCGCGCTCGTGGTAGTCAGGCATCACCAAGGAGGCAGGAAGCCCGGAAGCTCTTCGCCCATGCGCTCGGCGGCCTCGAGGAGGCGGGCTTCGATTTCGGCGATCTGCTCGTCGGTGAAACCTCTCCGGCGCAGCTCGCGCATCGCCTGCTTGCGCGAACCCCTGCGGATGGCCTGCCGAACGTTCCTGCAGAATGCCTTGATTTCCTTCCACCAGTGATTGTCGTTGTCGTTGCCCGGGTCGGGATCTTCGCCGGGTGGCCGACCGCCGACCTCGGGTAGGCGCAGCAGCCGGGCGAGGTGGATGGCGAGCTGCCTGGTGTTGCCGGCCAGACGGTCGCCCTGGACCGCCATCGCGACGTTCGGCAGCTCGTCCGGAGCAACCACCGAAACGGCGGGACCCGCACCGCCGAGCGCGACCAATCCGGTGGTTGCTGGAACCACGTTGGGGGCTGCCGGGATGTGAAGCGTGATCCCCGGGGCGGTCCCGGCGACCGGACCTCCCGCCAGCGCCGGCTGTCTGCTGGCCCCCTGGAGGCCGAGGCGAAGCACGGTGCCGCCGCCGCCAACGGCGCTGCCTCCGCCCGCGGTGCTCGCCGCACCGGTTCCTCCGGCGCCGGCCGACCCGCCTCCCGGCGCCCCTGTGCCGAGGCCCCGAACCCTCGCCCGAGCGCCGATCAGCGCGAGGATCATCAAGGCCATGTGCAGAAGCATGTGGCAGAGAGCCAAAGAGGCTTCGGAGATCCGCTCGCGGTGCCCCTGGGCATTCCAGGCCTTTTGCACCCAACGCCAGCCCCACGTCAGCGTCTGGCCCAGCTCCACCAGAACGAAGAAGCCGAGGATGAGAATCATCAAGGCCTGAAGTGCTGCGGCGACCCACTTGGTGATGGTCGACGGCTCCGGGACGCCGGCCAACGTGGCGATCACGGCTTCGGCGGTCACGATGCCGAGGAGCACGACCGAGAAGGCGACCCAGTGCTCTCGGATGGAGTCCCAGACCTGCCCGAGCACCGTCCCCGCGTGCTGGGGAACTTCGAGGATCGAGGCCCCGATGTCGCTGGCGAACTGACTTGCCCTCGAACTTTTCACGCGATCCCACGTGTCGGTCAACCAGTTACCCTGGATCCGGTGGGCAACGCGCTCCCGCACGGGCAATGCCCCGTCTTGCTCTTCGGATTGGGTTTGCTGCGCAACATGGACCAGCTCGTGGGCGATGAGCTTCTCGCCATCGGGGCTGGTCGGTTGCCATGCACCCTTGGAGAACAGGATGTGGGAGCCGACGGTGAGCGCTCTCGCCCCGAGCATCTCGCTGAGGTCGCCCGCCGCGCCGTCCGTGTGCACTCGGACATGGCCGAGATCTCGCCCCAGCCCTGCTTCCGCCCGCGCCCGAAAGGCGGGGGGCAGGGGTGTTCCGTCCGCTACGACGTTGCCGGCGGGTGATCTCCGTGGGCTGCCGTCGGATCCAACGGAGCCGCTGCGCGACGCACCGCGTCCGTGCTCGCTGCGCGCGATACGCTCCCCCGCTACGGGATCTCGTCGGTCGCCTTTGCGAGTTGGAAACGCTCCCCGCATCCAACACTGCAGCGTCGGCGCCAGGCGCTCGGCCTCCAGCTCGTCCCGTTCTCGTGGCCGGGAGAGAGAATGGTCGGGCAGCGTCCTAGCGGCGATGCCGGACGCTAGCGCGCTACGGCTCAATGCAGCGCGCCCCATCGGAAGGGAGTCGATGCGCCCAGCGCTCCGCAATGTCGGGGAGAGAAGCCGGGCGACGGCCTGATTGCCGATCGCACCCTGGAGTCGCAGCGCATCGCGCGGCGTCAGCGAGCTTCGGTTGGATTGGACGCTAGGGACGACTTTGATTGAGTGCGTTCGACGAGCGGGTGGACCACCATCCCCGCGAGGAGCTTGCAATGACCTCTGCGCGACGACGTCATTTCCACCCTTCTGGACTCGTGCTTGAAAAGACACCACGGTCCTCTCTGGCCACTCGCGTCTACGGTAGCCCCGTGGCGCGACAAGGATCAGCGCACGGCTCCCGGCGCCGCTGCCCTTACCTGGGCGTCCAGTAGAACACTTCCCAGGTGTAAAGCGGCTCGTTGGTGCCGGGAATGATCTCCCCCTCGAAGTCGTAGCCCATGCTCATCCCGTTCTCCGCGCCGTAGCTCGCGAGATAGAGAGACGATAGCAGATCCTTGAGCCCCCGATCACCAAGCAAGCTCGAGCCTGCCTCGACAAGCAGATTGGCCTCGGCCATGGGCGAATCGCCGCCCGTCTGAAAGACGTCGGGACGAGAATGCTCGCTCGTCAGGCCAAGGTCAAGCCAGAGGCGGGCGGGCAGGCGTACGTCGTGTGTGCTGACGATTCCGAGAGGCGAGTCAGGCGGGTCGTCGACGGGCTTCACCGAGTACCATCACGGGCACCCAGCGCTTCAGTGAAACGGCCGGCAGTAAGGCCAGGGTGAAGGCCCGGGTCGCCAGTCACAGGTGAGGCCGACTTTCGCCCCGGGCTCGAACGTCCACTGCTCGAGAGCCAGGGTCGCCTGCGTGTCCAGCCCCGAGTCGAGTGACCGACGCAGACGAGAACACTCCGTCGTTCGACAGATCCGTTGGAAGGCCCTCTCTTCTGCGCATTCTCTCGCACGGAGCTGTCACCTTGACGAGGACAGCGCGCTTCTCAATACCGGTGCAGCAACACGTCCTGAGGCGCTGGTCCTCTTGTTCCGGCGCGCCGGGCGCGTTAGACTCCGGATAGTTCTATGTACGCTTTGCTGGTGTTCGCGCTGTTCGCCGTCGCCGTGCCGGCGCAGGATCCGCTGCGGGAGACCCGGGTGTCCACGCCCGAGGTCGTGCGGACCGAGTACGACATGCGGGAGGTGCTCACGCCGCCGTCGCTCTCCGCGGATGAGCTGGCGGGCTGGAAGCTGTTCGTGCAGCGGTGCGCGATCTGCCACGACCCGCTGGGGCAGCCCTCCTATCCGGCGAGCCTCGGTCCCTTGCTGAACCAGGCGACCGTCCGCGAGATGGGTGAAGAGACGGTACGTGAGGTCATCATGGTCGGTTCGGTAACCATGCCGGGCTGGCAATACACGCTGTCGCCGGAGCAGATCGGCCAGGTCATTGCTTACTTGAACACGATGCCACGAGATTAGCCGGGAGCTATCGATGCGCGGAGGGGGCGACATGCTGGAACCTAGACGGATCGTGTTGCGAACGAGACTGATCATCGGCGTCTGCGTTCTGCAGCTGGCGGGGCCGACAGCGCTCGCAGCGGCGCAAGCCGTCGGGCCGACGCCGCTCGCGGGGACCATCACCGCACCGACCGGCGAGCCGATGCCAGGCGTGGCCGTCTCCGCTCGGGCCGAGAACAAGTCGCTTACGACCTCGGTCTTCACGGATGAGGCAGGTCGGTACTACTTTCCCCCGCTGGCGCCTCCGCTCGAAGGCGGGCGCTACCGAGTCTGGGCGCAGGCTGTCGGCTACGAGATGGCGAGCGCGGACGTGGTGCTGGACCCCGCGCGACGGGTGGCTCAGGACTTCTCCCTGGCGGCCGCCGTCGACTTCACCCACCAACTGTCCGGCGTCGAGTGGTTGGACGCCCTGCCGGCCGATACGATCGAGGATCGCCGGCTCAAGGAAGTGTTTCGCGTTGCCTGCACGGAGTGCCACCAGGCCGGTCTGGCGCTGCAGAACCGGTTCGACGAGCGCGGCTGGCGCGCCATGATCGATCTGATGGCGCGGGTCAGCTACCACGGATGGAGCGGGCGCGGTGCCCGGCCGTCGATCACCATGGAGTACTACCGCGACGAGCTGGCGGCGTATCTCACTAAGGCCCGAGGTCCCGAGTCGCCACCCTTGACGTTCAACCTGCAGCCGCGTCCGACCGGTGAGGCGGCGCGCCACGTCGTCACCGAATACGACATCCCCATCGCGGAGCTGCCAACTGAGCTCACCGCGATCAACGGCAGCGAATGGTCTGAAGGCATTCCCTCGGGGATGCGCGGCGGTGGCGGCATGCACGATGCCGCGGTCGACGACGACGGCAACGTCTGGATCACCGATTCGGTGCGGAACGACTTTCGGACGCTCGCGAAGGTCGACCCAGCGACGGGCCAGGTTACCGGCTTCAAGCTGACGGCGCCGGACGGCAAGAGCGCGCGCAATTCGCACGGCATCACCAAGGCGCGGACCGGCATTCTGTGGTTCGACACGGCGGGCAGCCTCGGCCGGCTGGACCCGACGACGGAAACGTTCGAGCTCTACACGCCGCCGCGGCCGCTCCGCGTCGGTGGGAGCCTCCAGGAGGACGGCCAGGGCAACATCTGGGTCGGCAACCCTCACGGCGCCCTCAAGTTTGATCCCGACACCCACGACTTCACGTACTTCCAGAACAAGACCATCGGTGATGGCCAGACCTACGGCACGGCCGCCGACCGGCTCGGGAACGGCTGGTGGGCCCAGTTCAACCAGGACATCGTCGGGCACGCGAACGGCACGACCGGCGAGGTCGACGAGGTGGTGATGCGTCCGCCGGGCGCGCTCGACCGCGAACAGCTACTCACGCCGGCCGACCGCGACTTCTTCCACCGCATCGGTGCGATGCGCTTTTCGGGGAGCGTCTACAATCCCGGCGCGCAGGCGCCGCGCCGGCTCGCGGCCGATCCCGACGGCGATGCGGTGTGGGTCGCGAACTGGTGGGGCTCGAACCTGGCGAAGGTCGACATCAACACGCTCGAGGTGACGTACTACCACTTGCCGATCGCCGCGCATCCGTACGCGACGGTCGTCGACCGGAACCACATGGTATGGGCGAACCTGTCGTCTGACGACGCCGTCGCCAAGTTCGATCCGCGCACCGAGGAGTACACGATCTACAAGCTGCCGAGCATCGGGACCGAGTTGCGACACATCGCGGTCGACAATGCGGGCGGCCCGGACGTCTGGGTCGTCTACCGGGAGGCGAGTCGAGCGGCGCGCATCCAGTTCCGAACGGAGGCCGAGCTCCAAGCCGCCCGCACCGCCAGCGCAGTCCCGGCGGCCGCGGGAGGCGCCCAGTAGCGCGTAGAAGCAGCGCTCCTGAGCGGCGTCGGTGCATAAATAGGGGTTGGCCCGCGCTCCCCTCAGCGCAAGGGCGCCTCACCCGCAACGCCGTAACACGCTGGCCTGCCAAGAGACGTGTCAGGTTGGGGCCGCGACCTGCAGAGTGGGCGAAGGACCAGCCTCGCGCTCGAACCTGGCCAGGCGGTCGGGGTCAGTCTGGGTCCGATGTAAATGCCTCGGGCAGCACCTTCAGTGCCACATCCAGGTCGAGCTTGGCGTCGCGAGCTTTGTAGACCCCGCCCGTGCCGCCTTGGCTTGGCTCATGGGGACCTCCTCCCCTGGCTGCAAAGTCTCTCTTATTTCAAGGCCTCACTTGGTCCACATCTATTTGACGCCTCACACCCGCTGGAGAGTTGGCGATTCGATCAGCGCGGGTAGACGGCGCCGACGATGCGGCGCCAGTGCTCGAGGTCGTCGTCGAGCAGGCGGAAGCGGGTCAGCTCACCGTGGGCGTTGAGAATCGCGAGGGCGTTGATGCCGGCGTCCTCGATGCCGATCGCGCGCAGACGGTCGGCGATGCCGCTATTCGCACACCGCGCCTGCTCGAGGAACGACTCGACTTCGGCGAGCTCCCAATCGGGACTGCCACCGTCATGAGCGATGCAGTACTGCGTGAACAGGTACATCGACAGAAAACGATACGTCGCTTCGGGTGGGGTCTGGAAGGGTAGATGGATCTCGACCATGGGCCGGAAGCGATCGAGGATCGGACAGCCGCTGGTGACCATGACGATGCCGATCAGCGAGCTCGCCGCTGACTGGGCCGGGGTCGTCTTGAGGTAGCGCCGATCGTGAGCATCGACCGAGACCTCGACCTGATGGTGGGAGATCCAGTCGCCGAAAAGCTCGATCATGTCGACCAGATTGGCGGCGATGGGACAGCGGGATGGGTCTCCTCGCTGAGCGGACAATTGTCGCATTGGCGAAAGCCCAGCCTGGTCCAGTCGGGTAGATCTTCCCTCTCCGGCCTCGTCAGGGCGAGGGAGTCCGGACCGAGGAGGATCTCGTAGCTCGACTCCTTTCCGTCGGGAAAGCGGAAGCGATAGTGATAGCGAATCAGGCCTGTCTCCGCCATGGTTGGCGGAATTGTGCGCCCAATCAGTGGGTCGTTGCAACCGGGCCGCGGGCAGCGACCAGCATCGTGACGTCAGCGGCGCGACGCCCAGGTGGTGGCGCAATGACGTCCTCGTCCTGCCCTTGGATGACCGCAGGATGACCGGGAGAAGTCCAGAGCAGGCTAGGCAACTCGCAAAAGGCCCTGTCTTTCCACCGCCCACAAGCGTCCAAGTCCCCTTGGGGATTCGGACCCGTGTCGCGGCGGCCTCCAAGTACCTTCAAGCCCGACAGTCTCCTCCGCCGATTCCGTTCCAACCCGTTGCGAATTCGGTTGTCGAGCGGTGTCGCGTAATGGAGTTTCATGTACCTGTTATGTACCTACTCGGTGGGTTTTGCGCTGTTCTGACAGGTCTAGCGCATCTCTTCATCCTATTTCTATAGGCTTTTATGAATAGCTGTCTGTTCAAGTCCCCCCTTCCGCACCATCACTCAAGCCCCGGAAGACGGGGGTCAACTGACAGTTTCGCCGCTGAAATGCGGGCTGCAGAATTGGCCGGCAGAATGTCCGATTTCCGACGAATGTGCGACGGAGGTCTCCCTCCGGCGGCGACGTGTGCTTTGTGCTGCCGCAGCCCCGCTCGGACCAGTCCGAGATCCCGGCTCCGATCCGCCAAGTTGACAGAACCCTCCGATGCGCTACGGGGCGGCGCAGGTCGACGGCCGCGTGGGCATCGTCAGCCCGGACGGCGTGTGCAGATGCACGCCTGACGCCGCCAGTTCGTCGTGGGCGACCTGGAGCAGCGCTTCCACCTGGGCTCCCGACATCCCCAGCTCGAAACCGGAGCATTCTGCCCGCCCCAGCACCAGCGGGTCCACGCCCGTCACGTTGCCGAAGACCACGAGCGCCTCCAGGTAGTACCCGTAGGAGCTCGCGTGGTAGTGGTCGTAGGTCCAGAGGTCGATCGTGTCGGCATCAATGCCGTCGTAGGGGTTCGAGTCCGCCACGCCGGCGCGGATGGCGCGGTTGAAGGCTTCACCCACTGGGTTCACGGCCTTCACTCCCGGCACTTCGGCCGCGAGCCGGTCATAGGCGGCATCGACGTCCGAGCCCATGACGTAAATCGTCTTCCCGGACCACGGCGAGCCATCTCCGTAGGTCAGGTCCGGACGGGACCAGGTGGCGGTGACATAGAACTCGACCTCGGAGTTCGTGGCCTGCAGCAGGTCCGCAAGCTCCCGGCCCGTGGTGAGCAGGGCGGTCGGATCGTTCGGCTTCTCAGAGTCGAGCGTGCTGAAGCCGTGCGCGACCACCACATCCCACGGCTGCCTGGTGATCTCGGCGCGCTTCTCCCGCAGGTGAAAATCGAACGCCGAGCCGCCCCGCGTTTCGAGATAGACGTCATAGGGCAGACCCACCTGGTCGACGAAGGCCTTGAATAGGGCCGGCACGCCACCGACCCCCTCGCGGTTCAGGTCCGTGACCGAGTCCGCGCGCCAGTACCGCACGGCCGACCCGTGCCCGTAAGTGAAGCTGTTTCCAATGAACAAGATTGACCGAGGCTCCTGCGCCTCTGCGGCCCCCACCATGACGGCCAGTAGACTCACCGCAACCCACCACGATTTCATTGATTCCTCCAATTCCCTCGCCGTTTCATCAGCCGTGCCATGCCGCGTTCGCCAATCTTGGCGGAGACCTCGTAGACGCCGAGATGGGTACCGGGGCTGAGAGCCACAGAAGATGGACCGAGGGAAGTATACCGGACGGTCAACGCCCGGTGCTTCCGCCATCAATTGTTGCTCAGGCGACCGGCAGCTCTTCCCGGGCTGGGGCGGTAAGCAAGCTGCTCAGCACGGTACACGTGATCATGCCGATGCCTACTAACAAGGAGGGCAGACACACGAACACGTCACGGAACGTGAGGCAGCGCGTGGCGAGTCCAGCCTGCATCGCCGGCGTCCGAACCTTCCGCCCGAACTTCAGCGCACCGTGCGGGCGCGCGAAGTTGTAGTGACATAGCAGGAACCCAAGATGGGCTTCGAGTTGCTCCTTCGAGCGAGCATGGGCGGGCGTTCGCCGAGCCGGATAGGCCGAACCTTGGCAGATGGTCAGATTCAGCCGTTCAACGAACGACGTGTTTAAGGTCGACGAGTCCTCAAAGTTCATGAGCGCCTCTGCGAACCGCCACGACGCGCCTATGCGGGCTCGGCGTTCGACCTTGATGTCGCGATCGTTTCTTCGCGTCTTGAGCACCTGGCCACACAGCGCCGCTGAACCAAAGACGCGACGAACGACCTTCGCGTAGGATCGGGTTCGACGATGTCTCCCGGATCTCGTTCGGTAGAAACCGTGGCTGACGATGTGCTCGGCACCGACTCTTCCATGGACCGGACAGGCGGGATTGGGACATCGTCGATTCTTCAATTCGGATCGGCCCTTGGCATCGAGAGAACCGCACCTCTCAACATCGAACTCAGACTGTAGCATGTAGATGGGTTACGGGCTCGCCACCAACACTTGGCTGCGGAAGCACCGCATGGGGGGTCGTCTACCGCGCTCAGGCCCCCTAACCGTCGCACGCCCAACGCCCGATACCATCCATATGCGATCGATCCTGAAACGTGGCGCCGAGCGGCTTGAGTACGAGATCTATAAGGGAAGCGGCGAGACGCCCTACGCCTTGCGGATCGCCGCTCCAAACGGGCAGCTAATCATCGACGAGCGGTTCCCAGAGCCCTACACGCTGCACGAGCGAGCCGCCCGCGTTGAACGGCTTCTCGTTCGGCAGGGCTGGCACGGCCCCCTCCTCGACTCCTAGCCGAGCCTGGTCGTGGGGCTATAATCGCCCCCTCCCATGACGCTCGCCAGGCGCTCAGCTCGGTCCCTATGCGATCCTCGCCGAACTCGGCAACGGCGGCATGAGAGTCGTCTACACCGCGCATGATCCGCGCCTCGACCGCCAGGATTGAACGGTTCGTACACACGGCAGCGTCCTCCCGGTGCCAGTGGTGAAAGTTCCTGACAGACCGGCGGGCTGGCGTTACAATGTCCACTGCCACGCTAACTTGAGGAGGTTCACATGCGTAGTCGAATCGCGATGTGTCTCGGGGGCCTGGCGGTCGTGTGCTTGGCGCCGGTAGCGTCGGCACAGACCGCCGACATTCCGCGGACGCCGAGCGGTCGTCCGGATCTGTCCGGTACCTACGACGTCTCGACGCTGACGCCGATCCAGCGTCCGACCGAGCTGGGCGGGAAGATGTCGTTGACCGACGAGGAGGCGGCCGAGCTCGCCGAGACGGAGCGCGCGCGGCAGGAGCGGGGCAACCTCCCCAGCGACCCGAACCGCGGCGCCCCGCCACAGGGCGGTGACGGATCGCGCGGCGCCGCAGGGAACGTCGGTGGCTACAACTCGTTCTGGATCGACCGCGGCACCGGCGCGTTCCAGATCGACGGAGAGTGGCGCACCTCCATCCTCATCGACCCGCCGAACGGCCGGTATCCACCACGGACCGAGGCGCGGATCGCCGCCCAGCGCGCCGCCCGTGGGGGAGGCGGGGGTTTTGGGCGTCAGAACGACGGCACCGCGTACTGGCTCGAGGCCGGATTGGATGCGCCGGGGCCCTACGACAACATGGAGCAGCGGGGGTTCGCTGAGCGCTGTCTCATGGGGTTCAGCTCCACCGCCGGTCCGCCGACGCTTCCCAACTACTTCTACAACAACCACAAACGGATCGTGCAGGGCGAGGACACGGTCGTGATTCTCATCGAGATGGTGCACGATGCCAGGATCGTCCGGATGAACGCCGAGCACGACCCACCCGAGATTCGCAAGTGGCTGGGGGAT